>CAXUNA010000563.1:0-2922 GCA_964252095.1 uncultured Jatrophihabitans sp.
TGGACAGGTCGAACGACGGCGTGGCCGGGGCGGCGGGGACCGGCGGCGGTGCGGCCGGAACGGCGGGCGTGGCGAACGGGTCCGTGCCCACCGGGTCGGTCGGGTAGACCGGCGCCGGGGTGGGGACGAAGGAGTCGGTGCCGAGCGTCGACGTGCCCGGGGCGCCCGGCAGCGCCGCACCGGGCGGGGTGAACGACGTGAAGCTCTGGGTGGTCGTGTCCGGCACCCCGAGGTCCGAACCGGTGTCCAGCGACCCGGTGTCCAGCGACCCGGTGTCGAAGGATCTAGTGTCCGTCGGGCCACTGTCGAACGACCCGCCGTCACCGCCGAACTCGGTCATGCCTGCCTCCTGGGGGACTCGTGACGAGGCCAGGGTGGACCGCGGTCACACGCGTCGACACGGCAGAAATACCGACACCGGGGCGTCTGGGAGGCTCGACCGGTGCCGACCGCCCCCGCCCGCGTCCTGTTCGGCGCCGCGTACTACCACGAGTACCAGCCGACGCCGCGGCTCGACGCCGACCTCGACCTCATGGCCGCGGCGCACTTCACGGTGATCCGCGTGGGGGAATCGGTGTGGTCGACGTGGGAGCCGGAGAACGGCGTCTTCGACGTCGACTGGCTGCAGCCGGTGCTCGACGGCGCCCACGCCCGGGGCATCGGCGTCGTCCTCGGCACCCCGACGTACGCCGCTCCCCCGTGGCTCGCCCGGCTGTACCCGGAGATCAACGTTGAACGGACGGCCGGGCACCCGATCGGCTGGGGCGCGCGGCAGGAGATCGACTACACCCACCCGGCGTTCCTGTTCCACGCCGAGCGGGTGATCCGTCGCATCATGCAACGGTATGCCGACCACCCGGCCGTCATGGGGTTCCAGGTCGACAACGAGCCCGGCAACGAGATCATCGCGAACCCCCAGGTGTTCCAGCGGTTCGTCGACCATCTGCGGGTCACCTACGGCAGCGTCGAGGCGTTGAACGAGGCGTGGGGACTCACGTACTGGTCGCACCGGCTCTCGACCTGGGCCGATCTCTGGACCCCCGACGGCAACGCCCAGCCGCAGTACACCCTCGCCTGGCGGCGGTTCCAGGCGCAGCTGACCACGGATTTCATCGGCTGGCAGGCCGACGTCGTGCGGGAATACGCGTCGGACGGCCAGTGGGTCACGACGTGCATCGCGTACGAACGGCCGACCGTCGACGACGTCGCGGTGACCGAGCGGCTCGACGTCGCCACCGGCAACCTCTACTTCCGCATGCAGGACCACCTCGCCCTGCCCGCGACGGCCGCGTCGACCCAGTCGTGGTTCACATCGGGGACCTGGGCACTGTTCGAGTCGGCCGACCGCATGTACGCCTCGCGCCAGGAGCCGTTCCTCGTCACCGAGACCGCTGCACAGAGCATCGGTGGACCGTGGACCCACGAACCCGGGTACGACGGCCAGTGGCGACAGGCGGCGTGGGCGATGGTGGCCCGCGGCGCACGCATGGTCGAGTACTGGCACTGGCACACGCTGCACTTCGGCGCGGAGACGTACTGGGGCGGCGTGCTCCCGCACAGCCTCGAACCCGGACGGGTCTACGAGCAGCTCGCGGCCCTCGGCGGCGAGCTCGCGGCGGCGGGCGCGGCGTTCGACGGCACGGTGCCCGACGCCGACGTGACACTGCTGTACTCGACCGACTCGTCGTGGATGTCCGCGCAGTACCCGTTCCTCCCGAACGCCGACGGCTCCCCCGACCGCCGGGCATACCGCACCGTGTTCGACACCTGGTACCGCGCGGTCTTCGACGCCGGGCGGCAGGCGCGGATCGTCCACCCCTCACAGCTGTTTGCGCAGTCACCCGCGCAGGTCGCCGCGGCGCAGCCGGTGCTGATCGCCGCGGCCTACCTGCTCGCCTCCGACGACGAACTGCGGTGGCTGGAGCGCTACGCCGCGGCGGGCGGCCACCTCGTGCTCGGCATCCGCACCGGCTACGAGGACTCGCAGGCGTGGGCGCGCACTGAGCGCAAGCCCGCGTTGCTCGACGTCGCCGCCGGCGTCCACTACGACGAGTACAGCAGCCTTGAGCAACCGTTGCAGGTAGCAGCAGTCGCTGGATCCGATTTGCATGTGCCCACCGGCGCCGGGTCGACGCGGTGGGTCGACGGGCTCGTGGTCGACGACGCCGAGGTGCTGCTGCGGTACGTCCACCCGCACTTCGGGCGCTGGCCGGCCGTGACGACCCGTGTGCACGGCACCGGTCGCGTCACCTACGTCGGCACGGTGCCGAACCCGGAGCTGGGGGCGGCCGTCGTGACCTGGGCGTCCCCCGCGGTCGACCGCACCTGGGCGCCGCAGGCCGTGAGCCAGACGGTCCACACCGCGACGGCCCCCGACGGGCGGCGGGTGGTCGTCGTCCACAACTGGTCGTTCGAACCGAGCATCTTCACCTTGCCCGCCGACGCCCGCGACCTGCTCGACGGCAACGGATCGGTCGCCGGCGGGGCCGACCTGAGGCTCGGCGCCTGGGACGTCCGGGTGCTGCAGGTCGACGCGTAGCGCCGCCGCACGGTAACGCTTCCCCGCGCGTTTCGCAGGCCTTTCTCCGGGCTGTGGACAATTGTCCACAGCCAGCAGGAAGTGCTTGAACCGCGCGCCTTCCGCCTGCCACGGTGGTCGGGTGAACGCCGAGCCGATCACCGCCGGATGTCGGGCGTAGAACGTTGCCTACCGCAACGCTCGACGTCGATCCGGACGTGTATGCGGCCGTCGGCGGCACGTTCCTCGCGGTCAACGATGCCGCCTGCGACATCGTCGCGGCCGTGGCCGACGCGGCGAACTCCGCGGGCGGGATGGCCGGAGCCGACAGCACGGGCGCCGCGTGGGCCGCGGACTACGACGCCGCCGCCGGCGCGCTCCTGCAGGCCGGGTCGGCGGTGGTC
>CAXUNA010000564.1:0-2913 GCA_964252095.1 uncultured Jatrophihabitans sp.
GTGCGCGCCGGTGGTGGCGAGGACCGGCAGCCGCTGCTCGTCCGCCAGCCGGACCAGGGCCTCGTACCGTTCGTCGGCCAGCGGGTCGAGCGCGTGGGTGAGTTCGACGACGACCTGGTCGCGCCCGAACCGGTCGACCAGCTCGGCGAGCTCCCGGCGGGCGGGGTCGAGGGCGAACGTGCCGCGGGGGGCGCTCTCGAGGGCGGCCCGGACCGAACCCTTGCGGCACCCGGTGAGCACGACCCAGTCACCGGCCGCGGCGTCGGTGAGGGCGTCGAGGTCGTGGATCGGCCGCCCCTTCCCCCCCCCGCGGCGGTGGGCGGGGGCGATCTGCGCCGACAGGCTCGCGTACCCCTGCGGCCCGCGGGCGAGGGTGAGCAGGTGCCGGCCGGGCGGGTCGGGGATGCCGACGCGGGCCGCCACCATCCGCTCGCTCTGCGTGCTCGGCATGGCGATGTCGAGGTTGAGCTCGGCGCCGAAGACGGTCGGCAGCCCGAACGCCGACGCCGCCTCGGCGAACCGGACGATGCCGTAGAAGCCGTCGTGGTCGGTGATCGCGAGGGCCTCGAGACCGAGCGACACCGCCTCCTCGACCATCCGCTCCGGGCCCGACGAGCCGTCGAGGAAGCTGAACGAGGTGTGGGTGTGCAGGTCGGCGAACGGCACGCCACCGTCCGCCCGACGTTCCTGGAGGCCCGGGTCGGGCTGGTACTCGTCGCGCTTGCGGGACCAGGCGGGGGAGTCGCCGCCGTCCGGCGCCGAGCCGAAGTCGAACGGTCGTCGCCCCTCGAGCCGGGGCTCCTCGGGCCGTGGGCGTCCGGACAGCTGCCGCTCCAGCTCGCGCCACGGCACGTCCGGGTTGTTGAAGCCCACGCCTCAGTATCGAACACGCGTACGACGATCGGCAACCCGGGTCCTCCGACTCCAGGAGCGTCAGCGGGGCTGCGAGCGTCAGTTCCCCCCGCTCCGACTCCAGGAGTCTGAGCGGGGCTGGGACGGCCCGTGAGCACCGCTGGGACTCCAGGAGTCTGAGCGGGGCTGGGACGGCCTCAGCGCGCCGCTGGGACTCCAGGAGTCCGAGCGGGGCTGGGAGGGCCTCAGCGCGCCGCTGGGACTCCAGGAGTCCGAGCCTCGCGTGTGCGGGATCTGCACAGCTGCCGCCCGAGGCCGGGTGAGAGGGTGCGGGACATGGAGGACCGCCGCCCGCACCTGTGGACCCTGGAACCCGTCGAGCACGCGCCGGTGGAGGAGTTGCGGGCGCTGCAGCTCGCGCGGCTGCAGTGGACCGTGAAGCACGCGTACGAGAACGTGCCGCACTACCGGGAGGCGTTCGAGGCGGCGGGCGTCCACCCCGACGACGTGAGGAGCCTCGCCGACCTCGCGAAGCTGCCGTTCACCACCAAGGGCGACCTGCGCGAGAACTACCCGTTCGGGATGTTCGCGGTGCCTCGCGAGGAGGTGGCCCGGATCCACGCCAGCTCGGGCACGACCGGGCGCGCCACCGTGGTCGGCTACACCGCGCAGGACCTCGACACCTGGGCCACCGTCGTCGCGCGGAGCCTGCGCGCGGGGGGAGTCCGCAAGGGCGACATGGTCCACAACGCCTACGGGTACGGGTTGTTCACCGGCGGCCTCGGTGCGCACGCCGGGGCGGAGAAGCTGGGCGCGACCGTTGTCCCCATCTCGGGCGGCATGACCGAGCGGCAGGTGACGCTCATCCGTGACTTCCGACCCGACGCCATCTGCGTCACCCCCAGCTACATGCTGGCGATCGTCGACGAGATGGAGCGGCAGGGGGTCGACCCGCGCAGCACGTCGCTGCAGGTCGGGGTGTTCGGCGCCGAGCCGTGGACCAACGACATGCGGCGCGAGATGGAGGAACGCCTCGACCTGCACGCCGTGGACATCTACGGCCTGTCCGAGGTGATGGGCCCGGGCGTGGCGATGGAGTGCGTCGAGACCAAGGACGGCCTCACGGTGTGGGAGGACCACTTCTACCCCGAGGTCATCGACCCGATCACCGAGGAGGTGCTGCCCGACGGCGAGGAGGGCGAGCTCGTCTTCACCAGCCTCACCAAGCAGGCCATGCCGGTGATCCGCTACCGGACGCGCGACCTCACCCGGCTGCTGCCCGGCACCGCCCGCACGATGCGCCGGATGGAGAAGATCACCGGCCGTACCGACGACATGATCATCCTGCGCGGTGTGAACCTGTTCCCGACCCAGATCGAGGAACTCATCCTCCGCACGCCGGCGCTCTCGCCGCACTTCCAGTGCATCCTGCAACGGTCCGGCACGCTCGACGACATGACCGTGCGCGTCGAGCGTCGACCCGGCGCGACCGGCGAGGACGCCACCGCCGCCGGGGCGCAGCTGCGCACCCTCGTCAAGAACACCATCGGCGTCACCGTGGCGATCCAGGTCCTGGACCCCGACAGCGTCGAGCGTTCCGCCGGCAAGATGCGCCGGGTGGTCGACGAGCGCCCGCCGCGCTGAGTGGGTAGGCCGACGGCATGAGCGAACCAGGCGCGGCCGAGAACCAGACGGGTCTGCCCGCGGGCGCGCTCGCCGACGACGACCTCCGCCGTGACGTCGAGACCCTGCACCGCACGCGGCACGAGACGATGCTGCACGGCAGTGAGGACGCCTTCGAGGCCCACACCCGTCGCATGCTCGAACTGGAGCAGGAGTTCATCCGCCGCTTCCCGTCCGAGGCGGCGCCCGACGGGCGACGCACCCGCGCGGGGAGCCGGCAGGACGCCGGTCAGGACGGCTGATCCGCCGGCGCCGACCGCAGCCGGGCGGCCTGCAGGGCCAGGTGGTCGCGTTCGCTGACGCTCGTGGCGGCGGCCGACGCCTCGGCGTAGAGCCCGGCGGCGGTGGTGCGTTCGCCCGCCCGCTCGTGCAGGTGCG
>CAXUNA010000565.1:0-2913 GCA_964252095.1 uncultured Jatrophihabitans sp.
CGGTGCAGGGCCGCCCGGCGGGCGGGCGGCAGCTCCGCGAGGACGGCGTCACGGACCAGCGCGTGCTCGAACGCGATCCCGTCGGGCCGCCGCCGCAGCACCCCGGCGGCCAGCGCGGCCGTCAGTTCGCAGTCGACGCGATGTCCGAGCACGTCACCCACCAGCTCGACGGACGGTCGTTCGCCGATCACCGCGGCCACCTCGAGCAGTTCCCGGGTCGCGGTGTCGAGGGTCGCGGTGCGCGCGGCGGCGAACCCGGCGAGCACCGGGTCGGCCAGCTCGGGCTCCGACGTGGCGCCGTGTCCCTGCTGCGCGAGCAACCGGACGAGCAGGGGATTGCCGCCGGTCCGCCCGTGCACGGCGGCGGCGGCCGTCGCGTCGTCACGGCCGGTGAGGGTGGGCCACCACCGCTCGACGTCGATCGGCGTGAGCCCCCCGAGCAGCACGGTGTCGGTCGGATCGCGGCCGGCGAGCTCGGCCAGCACCGCAGGCAGCGGGGTGTCGCGCGACGTGACGAGCAGGCACATCGCGACGTCGGCGAGCTCCGCCGCCACGTGTCGCAGCAGGTCCAGGCTCATGGCGTCGGCCCAGTGCAGGTCCTCGAGGACCACGAGCACCGGCCGGTCGACGGCGAGAGCCACCACCACGTCGGTGACGGCCACGAACCGCGCGAAGCGGGCGGCGGCGTTCGGGGCGTCGCCGTCGAGACCCGGCAGCCGATCGACCCCGGGGCGGCCGCGGATCAGCCGGGTCCACGGCCACAGCGGAGGCGCACCGGGATCGTCGATCGCATGGCTGCGGACCACGGCGAAACCCCGGTCGGTCGCGAGCGTCGCGGCGGCGTCGGCCAGCCGGCTCTTGCCGATGCCGGCCGTCCCCACCAGCGAGACGACACGGCCGTGTCCGGCTCCGGCGGCGTCGAGTGCCGTCCGGAGCCGGTCGAGCTCGCGGTCACGGCCGACCAGCACCGCGCCAGTATCGGCGTCCCGGGCCGGGACCAGTAGTGCTTTGCGTGCTGGCACTGATGTCCACAGCAACGATCTCGGCCACCGTCTCCCTGACGACCACGACGAGGGAGGACCCCGTGCACGCACAAGCAGTCTGGTTCGACGGCCCACGCAGCGCCGAGTTGGTGGCCGCGGCCGAACACGCCGGCCTCGACCGCATCCACCCCGCCATCACCTCGCACCCCGGGCTGATGGCCGAGCTGGTGGCGACGATCGTGATGCGCCGCCCCGACGGCGGTGAGCTGGTCCTCACCATCGCCGAGTCCGAGGACGCCCTGCGCCGGGGCAACGAGGTGATCACGGCGACCGAGCTGCTGCCGGGGGAGGACCCGGCGCTGCTGCCCGGACCGGACCGGTTCGAGGTCTACGAGGTCGTCCACACGTTGCTCGGCACGGCGCCGCTGCGATGACCGGCGTGAAGGGCACGACACGATGGACCGTCGAGACCACCCTGACGTCGGCGACCTTCACCGTGCGCCACCTCGGGTTCCGCACCGTGACCGGCACGGTTCCGGTGACGGACGCGCGCATCCAGGTGGACACCGACGGCCACCCGCTGCGGATCGAGGCCGACCTCGACCCGGCCGGGCTCGACACCGGGAACCGCCGTCGGGACCGGGACCTGTGCGCGCCGGGGCTGCTCGACACCGCGCGTCACCCCCGGCTGACCTTCCGGGGTGACGCCACGACGGGGACCACGGTTCCCGGGGTGCTGCACGTCCGGGGACGCGACGTGCCGGTGGAGTTGGAGGTGTCCGGCGACGCGTCACACGCCGTCGCCACGACGTCGTTCGACCGCACCACGGTCGGGATCCGCGCTCCGCGCCTGCTGATCGGGAGGATGATCGAGGTGCGGATCGACGCGGTGCTGCGTCCGGCCTGAGCCGTTCGCGAGGGGCCTACAGGTACTGGCCGGTGCCGTGGCCGTCCTCGGGCTGGCCGCCGCCGAACACCCCGCCGGAACTCGCCGGGCCGAGGATCTGTCCTCCCGGTCCGACGATGACGGCCTGCTGGCCGCCCTGACCCCCGGAACCACCGGGCAGGGCGCGCCGGCGCATCTCCTCCAGCTGCTGGCGCGCGGCCATCTGCTGGGCGAACAACGCCGTCTGGATGCCGTGGAACAGCCCCTCGAGCCAACCGACCAGCTGGGCCTGGGCGATGCGCAGCTCGGCCTCGGACGGCACGTGGTCGTCCTCGGTGCTGAACGGCAGCGTGAGCCGGTCGAGCTCGTCGCGCAGCTCGGGTGCGAGGCCCGATTCGAGCTCCCGGATCGACGACGCGTGGATCTCCGCGAGCCGTCGGCGGCCCGCCTCGTCGAGCGGCGCCGCCCGGACCTCCTCCAGCAGCTGCTTGATCATCGTACCGATCCGCATGACCTTCGCCGGCTGCTCGACCTGCGCCGCGAGGGTCTCCCCGGCGTCGGCTTCCTCGGGCCCGGTCAGCTCGATGTTCGGGTCGACCGCACCCTCCGCTCCCGATCCGGCTTCGCTACGGTGGGCGCCGTCGGGCAGCGACATCGTCACCGAGGGTGGCAGGGTTCCATCCGCTGCCGTCGGGCCGGAAGAGGTGTCGGAACCGTGCATCGAGGTCATGTCTGCAGTCTGCCCACCGGGCGGCGTTGACGTGGCACCCGCCTCGGACCAGAACCGCGTCCCGCGCATCGACACCGCCCGCGTCCGTGGGCTCTACACGACCCTCTCGCCGACCGTCTCGCACCTCGACGGCGGTTACGACGTCCTCATGCCCGAGTCGGTCATCCGGGCCATCGGGGCGTCCCTGCGCTCCTCGCCCGCCCAGCCCGGTTCGACGTCCCCCGGTTCGCGGTGGTCCACCGCGGCCGCCGACGCCGCGCGGGTCGCCGTGGCGGACCGCGTCGGGGGCGACGGGGGCCGGGTGGCGTTGGCCG
>CAXUNA010000566.1:0-2909 GCA_964252095.1 uncultured Jatrophihabitans sp.
GGCGACGAGCAGGCGCGATTGGCCCGACTTGAAGGCGCCGAGCGCGCGCTCGCGGCCGGCGCCGTCGCCGTCGGCGACCCGCTCGCTCCCGACCCGCAGTTGGCGGACGTCGTCCGCCGTGTTCGGCCTGCCATGCTGCAGGCCTGACCGCGGTCCACGGAACCCACGACCACGTCGACGATCCCCGCAACGCCGAGATCCTCATCAGCGTCAACGGCACGCTGGTGCCGCGGGCGCAGGCCGTGGTGAGCGTGTTCGACGCGGGGTTCGTGCTGGGCGACGGGGTCTGGGAGGGGTTGCGGGTGAGCGGCGGCCACCCGGCGTTCCTCGACCTGCACCTCGACCGGCTCTGGGAGGGCGCGTCCGCGATCATGCTCGACATCGGGCGGACACGGGAGGAACTGACCCGCGACCTCTACGCCACGCTCGAGGCGAACGGGATGACCGACGGCGTGCACATCCGGTTGATGGTCACGCGCGGGCCGAAGTCGACGCCGTACCAGGACCCGCGGATGTCGGCCGGTCCCGCCACGGTCGTCATCATCGCCGAGCACAAGGAACCGTTGCCTCAGACAACGGTCAACGGGTTGTCGCTGTTCACCGTGCACGTGCGGCGTGCCGCGCCGGACACCCTGGACCCGAAGCTGAACGCGCACAGCAAGCTCAACGACATCACGGCGTGCATCCAGGCCTACACCGCGGGCGCCGACGAGGCGTTGATGCTCGACCCGCACGGGTTCGTCGCCACCTGCAACAGCACCCACTTCTTCATCGTGCGCGGCGACGAGGTGTGGACGTCGTCGGGCATGTACTGCCTCGGCGGGATCACCCGCTCCAACGTGCTGCGGGTCTGCGACGAGGCCGGCATCCCGTCGTTCCAGAAGAGCTTCTCGCTCTACGACGTGTACGGCGCCGACGAGGCGTTCGTGACCGGGACGTTCGCCGGCGTGGTGCCGGTGCACACGGTCGACGGCCGCACGATCGGGAGCGGGACCCGGGGACCGATGGTGGAGCGCCTGCAGGGGCTGTACCAGGCGCTGGTGGCCCGCGACGTCGCGGCGCGCGTGGCACCGTGAGCGTGCGGCTCGCGGTCTGGTCCGGCCCGCGCAACATCTCGACCGCCCTCATGCGTTCCTGGGAGAACCGGCCCGACACCCGGGTGGTCGACGAACCCCTGTACGCCTACTACCTGGACCGCACGCGGCTGAACCACCCGGTCCGCGACGAGGTGATCGCCGCCGGCGAACCGGACTGGCGACGCGTCGTCGAGGAGCTGACGGCCGCGCCGGTCGACGGCGTCTACTACCAGAAGCACATGACGCACCACCTCATCCCGGAGCTGCCGCGCGAGTGGATCGGTGCACTGACCAACGTTCTGCTCATCCGCGACCCGGCCGAGGTGGTCGCGTCCTACGTGCGGTCGCGGGCCGACGTCGTGGCCGAGGACATCGGCCTGGTGCAGCAGACCGAGCTCTACGACCTGCTCGGCGGCGAGGCGGGTGGCGTCCCGGTCGTCGACGCGGCCGACTTCCTGCGCGCTCCCGAGACCTACCTGCGCTGGTGGTGCGACCACCTCGGCATCGGGTTCACCGACGCGATGCTGCACTGGCCCGCCGGCCCCCGCGACTCCGACGGCGTGTGGGCGCCGCACTGGTACGACGCCGTGCTCGCCTCCACCGGCTTCGAGCCCTACCGCGTCCGCGAGATCCCCGAACTGCCGCCGCTCGCGCGGGTCGCCGTCGAACGCAGCCGGCCCCACTACGAACGGCTGCGCGCCGCCCGCGTCGAGCTCTGACCGCGCCTGGACCCCGCCCCAGCCGCGTGTGTCAGAGTCGACGGCGTGGCGGACGTGGTGCTCATCGAGGACGACGAGGCGATCCGGGTCGCCCTCATGCGGGCGCTGCGCGAGGCCGGGCACGTCGTCACCGCCTACTCGTCGGGGATGACCGCGCTGCCCGCGGTGGTCGAGCACAAGCCGGACGTCGTGCTGCTGGACCTCGGGCTGCCCGACGTCGACGGCGCCGACGTCCTCGCGATGCTGCGCTCGGTGAGTGCGGTGCCGGTGATCGTCGCCACCGCCCGTGACAACGAGGTCGAGATGGTCCGACTGCTCGACTCCGGCGCCGACGACTACGTCATCAAGCCGTTCACCGCCGCCCAGATCACCGCGCGGATCCGGGCCGTGCTGCGACGCTCGGGCGTGACCGGCGAGGAGCCGGCGATCACCGTCGGCGGCTTGACGGTCGACGTCCGCGCCCGCGAGGTCACGCTCGACGGTCGCGAGATCGAACTGACCCGCAAGGAGTTCGACCTGCTGCTGGTGCTCGCCCGGCGGGCCGGGGAGGTCGTCAGCAAGCGGGACCTGCTGGCCGAGGTGTGGCAGCTGGCGTGGGGCGGCTCGGACCGCACGGTCGACGTCCACCTGTCGTGGCTGCGCCGCAAGCTCGGCGAGACCGCGAAGGAGCCGGTGTACCTGCACAGCGTGCGTGGGGTCGGGGTGCGGCTCGCGCCACCGACCGGCGGGTGACGAGCATGCGCCGCCGGATCCTGGTCCTCACGCTGTCGACGACGCTGCTCGTGGTGCTGGCGTTCG
Organism: uncultured Jatrophihabitans sp.; assembly: GCA_964252095.1. Lineage (GTDB taxonomy): Bacteria > Actinomycetota > Actinomycetes > Mycobacteriales > Jatrophihabitantaceae > CAXUNA01. The sequence goes on from CAXUNA010000566.1 coordinate 2,594, forward strand.
TCATCCCGCTGGCGGTCCTCATCGACCGGGAGAGCACGCAGCGGGCGAAGTCGGACCTGCAGTCGCGGGCCCAGACCACGGCCTTCTCGATCCGGGTGGCGTGGACGTCCGCGCAGATCAGGTCCTACATCGACGCCAGTGACGCGAAGTACGGCACCAGCACGCGGGTCGAGAAGCGAACCGACGACGTCGTCGACACCATCGGCTCGCTGCCGCCGGGCGTCGATACCACCGGGCTCGGTACCGGGGGCGGCGGTGGCCCGGGCCCCACGGCGCCGCCCACCGACGGCACCGGCGCGACCGCCGCCCCCGGTAC
>CAXUNA010000567.1:0-2908 GCA_964252095.1 uncultured Jatrophihabitans sp.
TTGCGGGCGAGCGCGGTGAGCAGACCCGGCAGCAGCGTGGTCCGCATGAGCGGGTCGGTGTCGGCGAGGGGGTTCGCGAGGGTGACGGTCCGGCGGCGGGCGTCGGCCGGGTTGAGGTCGAGCGCGGCGAGGGAGGTCTGCGACATGAACGGCGACGCGATGACCTCGAGGTACCCGCTGGCGGCGACCGCCCGGGTGACGTCGCGCCGCAGCCGCTGCTCCGGGGTCAGGCCACGGCCGGCGGGCGGGGTCGGGAGCGTCGAGGGGATGGTGTCGTAACCCTCGAGGCGCGCGACCTCCTCGGTGAGGTCGGCCTCGTCGGTGAGGTCGGGCCGCCACGACGGCGGTGTGACACCGAGGAGGTCGTCGGTGCTCGATGCCACGGTCGCGCCGACCTGCTCGAGCCGACGGGTGATCGTGGCACCGGACAACTCGACGCCCGCCAGCGCGGCGATCCGCTGCGGCCGGGCCGTGATCGACACGCGTGGTGCGGGGTCGCCGACGACGTCCTCACCGTCGTCGACCGTCGCTCCGCCGAACTCGGCGAGCAGCGAACCGGCGCGGGCCAGGGCGGGCCCGGCCACCTCGGGGTCGACGCCGCGCTCGAACCGCTTGGCGGCCTCGCTCGGCAGCCGGTGCCGACGCACGGTGCGCGCGATGTCGGCGGGGGTCCAGTGCGCGGCCTCGAGCACCAGGTCGGTCGTGGAGCCGGAGACCTCGGTGCGCTCACCGCCCATGACGCCGGCGAGCGCGACGGCCCCCTCGGCGTCGGTGACGACGAGGTCGGTGGCGGCGAGGGTGCGGTCGACACCGTCGAGCGTGCGCAGCGTCTCCCCCGCCGTGGCCCGGCGCACGCCGAGCCCCTCCTTCACCGCGGCGCGGTCGAAGGCGTGCAACGGCTGGCCCAGTTCGAGCATCACGTAGTTCGTGACGTCGACCGCGAGCGAGATCGGGCGCATGCCCGCCTGCCGCAGCCGCCGGCTCATCCAGGTCGGGCTGGCCGCGGCGGGGTCGAGGCCGGTGACGACCAGGGCGCTGAAGCGGTCACAGCCGTCGGTGGCGTCGACCGTGACGGGGAAGCCGTCGTCACCGGCCGGCGGGACGTCGAGCCGCGCGGGGTCGCGGAAGTCCACGTCCAGTGCGGTGGAGGTCTCGCGGGCCAGACCGCGGATCGACAGCGCGTAGCCGCGGTCGGGGGTGACGGCGAGGTGGACGACGTCGTCGTCGAGACCGAGCAGCGGCAGCGCATCGTTGCCGGGTGCACCGGTCTCGGGCGGCAGCACCATGATGCCGTCGTGGTCGTCACCGAGGCCGAGCTCGCGGGCGGAGCAGATCATGCCGTCGGAGACGTGGTCGTAGGTCTTGCGGGCGGCGATGGCGAACCCGCCCGGCAGCACCGCACCGGGTAGCGACACCACGACGAGGTCGCCGACGGCGAAGTTGCGCGCCCCGCAGACGATCCCCTGCGGCTCGGCGTTGCCGACGTCGACCCGGCAGTACCGGATCGGCTTCTTGAACTGGGTGAGTTCCTCGATCTCCAGCACCCGACCCAGCACGACCGGGCCGGTGATCCGGTCGGCGGCGAGCTCGAGCTCCTCGACCTCGAACCCGACCCGTACCAGCGCGTCGCCGAGCTCCGCCGTCGAGAGGTCCGCGGGGATGTCGACGTGCTCGCCGAGCCAGCTGCGCGGGACCTTGACCACTCCACCGCCGGGCATCAGCGAGCGTCCTTCCGCAGGGTGTGGGACATGTCAGGCCTCCATGCCGAAGGCCGCCGTGAAGCGGACGTCGCCGTCGAACACGTCGCGCAGGTCGGCGACGTTGTCGCGGAACATGAGCGTGCGGTCGATGCCCATGCCGAACGCGAAACCGCTGTAGACCTCGGGGTCGATGCCGCAGGTGCGCAGCACGTGCGGGCTGACCATGCCGCAGCCGCCCCATTCGATCCAGCCGCTGCTGCCGCAGGTCCGGCACGGCCGGTCGGGGTTGCCGACCGAGTCGCCGCGGCACACGAAGCACAGCAGGTCCGGCTCGGCCGAGGGCTCGGTGAAGGGGAAGAACGACGGCCGCAGCCGGGTGACGATGCCCGGGCCGAACATCGCCTCGGCGAAGTGGTCGAGCGTGCCCTTGAGGTCGGCCATCGACAGGCCCTTGTCGATGGCGAGGCCCTCGACCTGGTGGAACACCGGCGAGTGGGTGGCGTCGAGTTCGTCGGTGCGGAACACCGTGCCGGGGCACACGACGTACAGAGGTGGCTCGCGGGTGAGCATCGTGCGGATCTGCACGGGCGAGGTGTGGGTGCGCAGCACCAGCGACGACGGGTCGGCGGCCGGGTCGGCGCCGCCGGATCCCTTGACGAAGAACGTGTCCATCATCGACCGGGCCGGGTGGTCGGGACCCATGTTGAGCGCGTCGAAGTTGTACCAGGACGCCTCGAGCTCCGGGCCTTCCGCGATCTCGTAGCCCATCGCGACGAAGACGTCGCCGATCCGCTCGGACAGCGTCGTGATCGGGTGGCGCGCGCCGGACGGCCGGCGGTCGTACGGGAGCGTCACGTCGACCCGCTCCTCGACCAGCACCCGCTCGTCGCGCTCGCGCTCGAGCTCGCCCCGGCGGGCGGCCAGCGCCTGCTTGACCTGACCACGGGCGGGACCGATGCGCTTGCCGGCGTCGGCGCGGGCCGCGGGCGGCAGCGCGCCGATCTCGCGGTTGGCCAGTGCCAGCGGCGAACGGTCGCCGGCGTGCGCGAGTTCCGCGGTGTGCAGGGCGTCGAGATCGGCCGCGGCCGCGAACGCGGTGCGGGCCGCCTCGACCGCCGCCTCGATGTTCTCCGAGGACAACGTGCTCACCTCGACCGGGTCGTAGTTGGCGCTGGTCGGCATCTGTCTCATTCTCCGGGTGACGTCCC
>CAXUNA010000568.1:0-2907 GCA_964252095.1 uncultured Jatrophihabitans sp.
CTCCCAGGTCTTGCGTGACCCGGACCCTAGCCCGCTTCGTCCGCCGTGTCCCGCGGCGCGGGTGACAGCGTCAGCCCGGGCGGCAGCGGCTGCCGGTGCACGACGTGCAGCCGCTGGGTGGGGCGGGTGAGGGCGACGTAGAGGTCGTTGATCCCCCGCGGGGACTCGGCGGACGAAGCGGGCTAGGGTCCGGGTCACGCAAGACCTGGGAGGGTCCGATGCAGAAGGCCAACGCTGTCGGCGGGTTGTTGTCGATCCTGGTCGGCGTGGTGTGGTTGCTCGTCGGAGTCGCCGGGTGGTCGCTCTGGTTCGCCGTCGTCTTCAGCATGCTCGTCGGTGGCTACTGGGCGTTCGGTCGGCAGTGGGTGGCGGGCGGCGGCGCCGTGTCGGACGCCGGCGGCCGGAACCGCAACCGCAACCGCGACCGCCGCTGAGTCATCGGCCGAGCGTGCGGACGCTGTCGACCATCAGCGCCCAGAACCGGTCGACGTCGACGGCACGTGCCACCTCGACGTTCGGGGGTGTGTCGACGACGCCGTCGAGGTCCACCACCGTCATCCCGCGGGTGAACCGGCCGTCGAGCTCGACGTCGACCCGGCACCGTTGCCAGGTCATCCAGTCCGGGTGGGCGACGGCGAACACCGCGACCGGGTCGTGCAGCGGCGGCGCCGGCATGCCGAAGACGGTGCGGTAGGCGTCGGCGAAGAACGTCAGCAGCTCGGCACCGATCGTGCCGAGGCGGGTGCCCATCGCGCGGAGTGCGTCGAGGACGTCGTCGGTGGCGAGCACGGTGTGGGTCACGTCGAGGCCGGTCATGCGGATCGGGAGCCCGGAGCGGAAGACGATGTCGGCCGCCTCGGGGTCGACCCAGATGTTGAACTCGGCGGCGGGGGTGGAGTTGCCGCGGGTGGCGCTGCCGCCCATGAGGCTGATGCCGCTGACGTTCGCCAGCACCTCGGGATGGTCCCGGATGAGGACGGCGATGTTGGTCAGGGGTGCGGTCGGGATGATCGTGACCGGCTCCGGGCTGGCCGTGATCGTCGCGACGAGCTGGTCGACGGCGGACAGCGGCGAGAGCGGGACGGTCGGCTCCGGCAGGTCCGCGCCGTCGAGGGCGCTCTCCCCGTGGATCTCCTCGGCCGAGCGCGGGTCACCGGCAAGTGGGCGGTCGGCACCCTGCGCGATGACGACGTCGATGCCCGCGAGCGTGCACACCCGCCGTGCGTTGTCGGTGACCCGCTCGACCGGGCCGTTGCCCGACACCGTCGTGATCGCCAGCAGGTCGAGGCCCGGGTGGGCCGCGGCCAGCAGGATCGCGAAGGCGTCGTCGTGGCCGGGGTCGCAGTCGAGCACGACGGGTGTGACGCTCACCGGTGCGGCCTCAGCGCACGCCGAGCAGGTCGATGATGAAGATCAGCGTCTTGCCGGAGAGCCGGTGGCCGCCGCCCGCCGGGCCGTAGGCCCGCTCCGGCGGGATGACCAGTTCGCGACGGCCGCCGACCTTCATGCCGGGGATGCCGTCCTGCCAGCCCTGGATGAGGTTCGCGAGCGGGAAGTCGATGGGGTCGCCGCGATCCCACGAGGCGTCGAACTGGTCGCCGGTGTCGTACTCGACGCCGAGGTAGTGGACCTTGACGGTGGACCCGGGAAGGGCCTCGGCGCCGTCGCCGACCGTGATGTCACGGATGACGAGGTCGGCCGGAGCCGGGCCGTCGGGGCGGTCGATGCTGGGCTTGCTGCTCTCGGTCATGCCCCCCATCGAACACGTTCCGCCCGCCGCACGGGCACGGGGGACGGACTCCCTCCGTATTTCCCGACCCGGCTCGCTGCCCCCGGTCGCTGGCGATAGCGTGACCCGCCGTGGCCGCCGACTCGTCCGTCTTCGACGGCCGGCTCGCCGAGTGGGCCGCCTACCAGCAGACGCCGTGGGGCCGGATCAGGTACTCGGTGGTCGCCCACACCCTCGACGTCGTCGTCGGCGACGCCCGCGGGCTGCGCGTCCTCGACGTCGGCGGGGGAGACGGCCGCGACGCGATCCACCTCGCGCGCCGCGGTCACGACGTCACCGTGCTCGACCCGTCGGCCGCGCTGCTGGGCCAGGCGACCGCCGCCGCCACCGCTGCAGGGTGCAACGATCATCTGACGGTCGTCGAGGCCGGCATCGACGACCTGCGCAGCATGGACATCGGCGAGTTCGACCTGGTGCTGTGCCACAACGTGCTGCAGTACCGCGAGGACCTGCGCCGCAGCGTGGGCGCGGTGGTCGGCACCGCCGATTCCGGCGCGCTCATCTCACTGCTGTGCCCGAACCCCGCCGCCGAGCTGCTCGCCGATGTCGTACGCGGCGGCGACCCCGCCGCGGCGCTCGCGGCGCTCGACGCCGCCACCAGCCGCTCCGAGACGTTCGACCACGAGGTCGCCCGGGTCAGCGTCGAGGCCGCCCAGAGCGCCCTGGTCGGCGCCGGCTGCGAGCTCGTGCACCAGTTCGGCATCCGCTGCGTCACGGACCTGGTCACCGACGACGACCGCAAGGACGACCCCGAGTACCTCGCCGCCCTCGAGGCGCTCGAGCTCGAGTTGTGCGCCCGCGAGCCGTTCCTGCGCACCGCGCGCTTCTGGCAGTTGGTCGGCCGCAGCTTCTGAGCTGATCGCGGCGCGTGCCGCGGTGAGCGCGGTGCTCCCCTCGCTCACCAGCTCGCGGCCCAGCGCCGCCCCGATCCAGGCGACGTCCGCGAGGTCGGCCTCGTGCACCAGCGGGCGGGCGAGATCGCCGAAGACCCACCGCACCTCGTCGCCGCTCCGGACCTGCCCGGCCCCGCCGAGCGCGTTGCTCGCCATCCCGCCCGAGCGCACCATCGTGGGGCCCCCCGCGCGCCCCCCCCCCGCCATAAAGAAAAACGGGGGGGA
>CAXUNA010000569.1:0-2904 GCA_964252095.1 uncultured Jatrophihabitans sp.
ACTCGCGGCCCTCACCGGCCTGCGCGCACCCGACCGGTCCGGCACGTGGAGCCGCCGCCCGGCGCCCTGACCCGCCCGTCACGCCGACTGTTGCATGGTGCGACGACCGGTCCGTTCGGTCAGGACCGGAAAACGTCGCCGACCTCGGCCGCGCGGTGCATCGGGGCGTTCACGCGAAGCGGATCCCGGCGAGCTGGGTCGCCTGCGCGACGAGCCGGCCCGCGGAGTCCCACACCCAGCAGTCCTCGTCGACGCGCCCGCCCTCGACCAGCTGCGCGGTCTGCCGCACCGTCACCGGCCCGGGTCCGGGAAGCGCACGGATGTAGGCGGTGAGCTCGAGCGTCGGCACCCAGCCGGACGGCGCGATGTCGAACGTCGCGGGGGGCAGCGCGTCGACCGCGTAGAGCAGCGACAGCGGGTCGAACGGTTCGTCACCGCCCAGCGCGAGCAGCGCGCGCAGTTCGCCCCGGCCGGTCGGTGGTGTCGTGAAGCCACCGCACGTGGGGTCGAGCCGGAGGTCGACCTGCCCCATGGCGAGCGCCTCGGTCCCGAGCGGGGTGACCGGCGGGACCCGGAAGAGGGTGTCGGTCGGGGGGAGCACGGTCCGCGGGGCACCGGCGTCCCACGCCGGCGTCGTGCCCGGGGCGAGGAGTCCGGTGGTGAACAGCGCCTCGACCGCGGTCACGTCACCCTGCCGGAGCCGGGCGCGGAACTGGCTCGCCGAGCGGCCGCGCCGCAGTTCCTCGACCTCGACGACGACCGGGCCGGGGTCGGGGGATCGCAGGTAGTGGGCACTCGCCGCGAGCACGTGCGGATGGTCGTCGGACGACGTCACCGCCCGGCCGAGCAGGGCGAGCAGGTACCCGCCGTTGGGCTTGCCGACGATCGTCCAGCCGGGCGAGACCTCACCGGCGAAGCGGGAACCACCGAGCGGCTCGAGCGCGGTGGCGACGGAGAACGGCACCTGGTCCACACCGATCAGTCCAGCACGGAGCGAAGACTCTTCCGCGGTCCTGGTGTCGAGCGTCTCGTCGGGGCAGAGTGTCCGGTGTGTCCCCCCGAACCCGCTCGACGTCCGCCCGCCTGCGTCCCGCCGGCCGGGCGGCGGTCGCCGTCTCGACCTGCTCGCTGACCCTCACCGCGCTCGTCGCGGGTGGCGCGTCGGCTGTCGCCACGCCGGCCCCGGCCGCCGCAGCTGCCGGAGCGTTGCACACGGCGACGGTCCAGGTGCCGGCCGCGTTGCGGACCACGCCGTTCGACGTCCCGCACACACTCTCGGTCCCCTCCGGCTGGACCGCCGCGGTCTGGGCGCGGGTGCCGGGTGCGCGGATGGCGGCGGTGGCGCCCGATCACGCCGTGCTCGTGTCGACGGGAGGCAACGGCTCGGTCGTGCGGCTGCTCCCGAAGAGCGTGCCGGCGAAGCAACCCGCGCAGTCGACGTTGCTCACCGGCCTCACCGATGCCCAGGGGCTCGCGTTCGACGGCAGCACCCTCTACGTCGGCGAGAGCACGCGGGTGGAGGCCTTCACCTACAACGCCGGGGTCCTCTCCGGGCGCCGGACCGTGGTCGGCGGGCTGCCCGGCGGCAGCGGCCACGACGCGAAGGGGCTCGTCGTCGGGGCCGACCACGCGCTCTACGTCACCGTCGGCAGCAGCGGCAACGTCTCGGTCGAGGACCGGACCGCGTCACCGGAGCGGGCGGCCATCTACCGGGTCCCGCCGGGTGGCGGCGCGGCCACGGTGTTCTCGCACGGCGTCCGCAACGGCACCGGGCTGGCCCGCGACCCGAGCGGCGGGATCTGGACGGCGGTCAACAACCGCGACCAGATCGCGTACCCCTACCACCGTGACTACGACGGTGACGGCAGTGACGACTACGGCAAGGTCATGCCCCAGTACGTCAACGAGCACCCGGCCGAGGAGATCGCCCTGCTGACCCAGGGCCGCGACCTCGGGTGGCCCTACTGCAACCCCGACCCGGACGTCACCCCCGGCGTCGCCTCCACCACGTTCGACTTCACCAAGCCGCCCTACGTCGCGGACGCGCAGTTCAACCCGGGCGGCACCAAGCTCGACTGCTCGAAGCTGCAGCGGATCCAGATCGGCTTGCCGGCACACTCGGCCCCGCTGGGCTTCCACTTCGTGACCAGCTCGGCGCTCCCGGCGGCGTGGCGCACCGGCGCGGTCGTCGCGACCCACGGCTCCTGGAACCGGACGCCGAACCGGGCGCCGCTGGTCTCGTTCCTGCCGTGGAAGTACAGCACCCTGCTGGCGCCGGTCCCCATGGTCTCGGGCTTCCAGGTCGCCAACGGCGACTACTGGGGTCGTCCGGTCGACGCGGTGCCGGGCGCCGACGGCGCGCTGTACGTCACCGACGACCTGTCGGGGACGGTGTACCGCCTGGCGGCATGAGCGGGCGCCGGCGGAGCGGGTCGTCAGTCGGCGTCGACGAACTCGAACACGGTGTCGAGCCGGGTGAGCTCGAACAGCCGGAACACCCGGTCCTGGGGCCGGACCAGCAGGAATCGTCCGCCGCGGGCGAGGACCTGGTTGCGCAGGCTCACCAGGCTGCCGAGCCCGGTGGAGTCCATGAAGGTGGTGGTGCGGAGGTCGAGGACCAGCCGGGTCACCGCGGGATCGTCACCGAGCGGGGCGACCGTGTCGCTGAACCCCGGGGCGGTCTCCTGCAGCAGCTCGCCGCGCACCCGCACCGTGGTGGTCGCGCCGGACGTGATGGCGACGTCGAGTCTGTCGGCCGACAGGGCGGAGAGCCCCGCGGGATCGACGCCGGTGGGCCCGAACACGGTGGGGACGGGCGGGGTGGGCTCGTCGCGTTCGAGCCCGCGGGCGGGGCCCGCCCCCGCCGGGCGCCGCGTGGGGCCGCCCACCCAATGAGAGACCCCC
>CAXUNA010000570.1:0-2903 GCA_964252095.1 uncultured Jatrophihabitans sp.
ACGCGCCCGAGCACTCGATGCGCAAGGCTCGCGGTTCGGCGAGATGGTCGAGGAGGCCCTGGGCTTCCTCGACCATCTCGTCGAACCGCCCGAGGCCGACCGACAGGTGCCCCTCACCCTCCAGCAGGTGCGCCCGGACGTCGGGCAGCCTCGCGGCGATCCACCGGCCGTGCGCGAACGGGACCATCCGGTCCTGGTCGCCCTGCCACACCGCGACCGGCACCCGGACGTCGTCGAGACCGAAGCCCCAGGGCGCGACGAAGGCGAGGTCGTCGTCGAGCCAGCCGTCGACGCCGGTCGAGACCGAGGCCCGCGACGACGCCGCCATGTGGTCGGCGAACTCCCCGGTGAGGACGGCGAGGTCGGGCGCGTCGACCAACCCGCCGAGCGCCGCGCCGATCTGGTCACCGGTGATGCCCGCGAGCCCCGCGGCCTGCGGCTCGAGGTAGGCCCGCAGCGCGGCCTCGCTCTCCAGCGCGGCGCCGAACTCCTCGTGGTTCTCCGGGCCCATGCCGTCGAGGAAGTCCAGGCCGTCGTCGGCGACCCCGTCGAACGGAGCCACGCCCGCGATCGTCACCACGCCGACGCACCGGGGCGCGAGGGCCGCGCCGCACGCCAACGCGTGCGGGCCGCCACCGGACCAGCCCATGGCGACGAACCGCTCGACACCGAGTTCGTCGAGGACGTCGGTGACGTCGAGGGTGTCGTCGAGGACGGTCCGGCCGGGCGAGCGGGTCGAGCCCGCGTACCCGGGGCGGCTGCGCGCGATCCAGCGCAGCCCACGGCTCGTGACCGCCTCGATCAGCGGCGGGTAGTCCTCGTGCTCCTGCGGGGTGCCGTGGTGGAACACCACCGCGGGCGCGTGCGGGTCACCCGCGACGACGACCTCGACCTCGCGATCGTCGGGGAGGGTGAGGACGAGGTGCTCGACGGTCGGCTGCGAGGTCACGTGGGATGAGGCTACGGGGCACGCGAGCCGCGGTGCTCCTCCTGCTCGACGACGGCCTCGAGGTCCTTCAGCCGACGGGCGCCGGCGAGCGGCTGCGCGAGCCGGTGGTTGCCCTGCAGCGCCTCACGGTTGCGCTCGAGGAACCACCAGTAGCCCGCGGTGAAGGGGCAGGCGTCGTCGCCGACGCGCTTCTTCGGGTCGTACCGGCAGCCACCGCAGTAGTCGCTCATCCGGTCGATGTAGGCGCCACCGCCGGCGTAGGGCTTGGTCGCCATGACGCCGCCGTCGGCGTACTGCGACATCCCGATGGCGTTCGGGATCATCACCCAGTCGTAGCCGTCGACGAAGCTGCGGTGGAACCAGTCGAGCACCGCGCTCGGCCGCCAGCCGCGCTGCATCGCGTAGTTGCCGAGGACCATCAGCCGCGGGATGTGGTGCACCCAGCCGTGGTCGCGCACGCCGCGCAGGACGTCGGACAGGCACCGGGCCTCGACGGCGTCGGCGTCGAGCTCGTCGAACCACTTCGGCAGTTTCGTTGCAGCCTGCAACGCATTGCCGCGGCGGTAGGACTCGTCCGTGTACCAGTAGAGGTGCCAGACGTAGTCGCGCCAGCCGATGACCTGCCGGACGAACCCCTCCACGGACGCCAGCGGTGCGGTGCCGTCGCGGTAGGCCTGCTCGGCCGCGTGCGCCACCTCGAGCGGATCGAGCAGGCCGAGGTTCATCGGCGCACTGAGCAACGAATGGGCCATCCAGTCGTCGTCGGCGAGCATGGCGTCCTCGTAGGGGCCGAAGGTCGCCAGCCGGTCGTCGACGAAGCCGCGCAGCACCGACAGCGCCTCGGACCGGGTCGCCGCGAACCGCCGGGGGCCGTCGTGGCCGACGAACGAGACGTCGCCGTCGCGCTCCCACCGGTCGAGGTCGTGCCGGACCTCGTCGTCGATCTCGTCCTCCTCGGGCCACCACGGCGCGCCCACGTCGAGGCGGTCGGCGCCCTTCGGCGGCGGCTGCCGGTTGTCGGCGTCGAGGTTCCAGCGACCCCCGACGGGCTCCGCACCGTCCATGAGCACGTCGAACCGCCGCCGCGCCCCGCGGTAGAAGTCCTCCATGAGCAGCCGTCCCTTGCGGCCGTCGGCGAAGGTCCGGAAGTCGGCCATCGTCGTCGCGTACCCGCGGGCGTCGAGGACCTCGACGTCCGGCAGGGACTCCACGAGCCGCAGGGCCGGCCGCGAGGTCGGGTGGCAGACGGTCAGCGGACCGGCCGGCAGCGCGTCGCGGTAGCCGCCGTCCGCGCGGACGTAGGTGGCGCGGTCGCCCAGTTCGGCGGCCCGGTGCCGCATCGCCGAGAGCACGAGGTGTGCCTTCTGCCGGTGGAACCGCCGGCGCCGGAACACCGCCCGCGACTCGATCAGGACGACCGACTGCGCGTCGTCGTCCACGAAGTGCGGTCCGAGCTGGTCGCCGAACAGCCATCGGCGGGAGGAATCAGGCACACCCGACCAATACCCCGGATTCTTCACCCGGGCATCAGTTCACGTCGCAAGGTCTTGAGAATCTCGATAAGGTCTCGCCCGTGTCCAGCAGCGGGCGGCCCGTCGCCCTGGTCGTCGAAGACGACGAGGCCGTCGCCTCGTTGTTGACCGAGACCCTCAGTCAGGCCGATTTCGACGTCCACCGCAGCGCCAACGGCCGTGACGCGATCGCCGCCGTCGCCGAGATCGATCCCGACCTCGTCACCCTCGACCTCAACCTGCCGGACCTCGACGGTGTCGAGGTGTGCCGCCGTATCCGGCAGGCCACCGACGCCTACATCGTCATGCTGTCGGCCCGGGCCGAGGAGGTCGACCGGCTCATCGGGCTCGAGATCGGCGCCGACGACTACCTCACCAAGCCCTTCAGTCCGCGCGAGGTGCGCGCCCGCGTCCTCGCGATGCTGCGCCGGCCGCGCCGCGAG
>CAXUNA010000571.1:0-2897 GCA_964252095.1 uncultured Jatrophihabitans sp.
GTGCCCCCGGTCTCGACCGTCGCGCCGGGGGCCGCCGCGAGCGGGGTCGGCAGCCACGGCACCGCGGTGTCGACGTAGTGGCCGGCGTCGGGCCCGAGCACGACGGTCGGCGGATGCGCGCCGAGGCGCTGCGCCATCTCGCTCGCGTAGTTGCAGGACGGCCACTCCTGGTCCTGGTCGCCGCAGACGAGCAGGATCGGGCCGTCGACCTTCTCCACCGGGATCACCGCGCCGGTCTGCGGCGGGTGGGAGTTGCCGAACTGGGCCGCGGGCGCGGCGGGCAACGGCGAGCCTGCCAGCGTCCACGCCGCGGCGGTGCTGTCCGGGTAGCCCCCGTACACCACGTTGGCCGCCGACTCGCCGATGACGGCGTGCACGAGGTCGGGTCGTTCCACGCCGAGCAGGAACGCCGCCTCGCTGCCTCGCGACGCACCCGCCACGGCGACCCGCGAGGGGTCCACACCAGGCCGGCCGTCGAGGTAGCGGACCGCCTTCGCGAAGTACTCCATCGGGATGTCGGCGAGGGTCGACGGCAGCCCCGGCTCGGCGAAGTAGGCCAGGGCGAGCGCGGGAAAACCGTGGGCCGCGAGGAGCTTCGCGAACAGCGCGGTCGACAGTCCGCCCTCCGAGCCACCCCACACCACGACGGCCGGTCCCCTCCTCGACGTGTCCGCGGGCTCGGCCATGAGCCCCGCGAGGCCGTCGGCCGCGACGGTGAGCGTGGTGGTGGTGACGCCGACGTCGTTGCTGACCAGCCGTCGGACGGTGCTGTGTCCGACGTCGCGACCACCGGCGCGCGCCGCGAGCGTGAGCTCCCACGACGACGGGGCCGAGAAGTTGAACGGCGCTGTCCCCGACGTCGGGTACAGCGCGTCGACGAGTCCGGACGGGTCGACGCCGGTGTAGGCGCCGCCGGTCGCGGGCGTGTCCAGCGTGACGGCACCGCGGGAGCTCGCGGTGTACGTCGCCGAGGACGTCCACGTGACGTGCGAGCTGTCCTGCGTCGTGAGCGTCAGGGTGACCGCCCGGCCCGCCCCGACACCCTCGACCGTCGCCGTCAGCGGCGTGTCGAACAGGGCCGACGCCGGGCCGAACGTCAGGTGCGGCCGGGGAGCAGACCCGCACGCCGTGGCGACCGAGGCGGCGAGCAGCAGCACCGCGGTGACCATTGCGCTGCGTCGCACGGTGCCGATGTACCCGTCCGGGATGTGGGTCTGCCACGACGCCGCGTTCGAACCGGGTCAACGCCCGGGGCACCGTGGGTCTGGCAACAGTGCGCCACGACGGGCTGCCGCCCGGCGGTATGTTCCGAGCGCATCACTCGAAGCCAGGCCGACCGGCAGCGTCGTCGCTCCGGACCCGGCCCGACCAGCCAGGAGGACGTCCGTGCAGAAGGTGCTCGTCGCGAACCGCGGAGAGATCGCGGTGCGGGTGATCCGCGCGTGCCAGGACGCCGGGTTGACGTCGGTCGCCGTCTACGCCGAGCCCGACCGCGACGCGCTGCACGTCCGCCTCGCCGACGAGGCGTTCGCCCTCGGCGGGCAGACGCCGGGTGACAGCTACCTGGTCATCGACAAGATCATCGACGCGGTGAAGCAGTCCGGCGCCGACGCGGTCCACCCGGGCTACGGGTTCCTGTCGGAGAACGCCGACTTCGCGCAGGCGGTCCTCGATGCGGGCGTGACGTGGATCGGCCCGTCCCCGCAGTCGATCCGTGACCTCGGCGACAAGGTCACCGCCCGCCACATCGCGCTCAAGGCCGGCGCACCGCTGACGCCCGGCACCAAGGACCCGGTGTCCGGCAGCGACGAGGTCGTCGCGTTCGCCGACGAGCACGGCCTGCCGGTGGCGATCAAGGCGGCGTTCGGCGGCGGCGGGCGCGGGCTGAAGATCGCGTACAAGCGCGAGGAGATCGCCGAGCTGTACGACTCCGCCGTCCGTGAGGCCGTCTCGGCGTTCGGCCGCGGTGAGTGCTTCGTCGAGCGGTACCTGGAGCGTTCCCGTCACGTCGAGGCGCAGGTGCTGGCCGACACGCACGGCAACGTCGTCGTGGTGGGCACGCGGGATTGCTCGCTCCAACGCCGCAACCAGAAGCTGGTCGAGGAGGCCCCGGCGCCCTACCTCTCGGACGAGCAGCGCGAGACGATCCACTCCTCGGCCAAGGCCATCTGCCGCGAGGCCGGGTACCACGGAGCGGGCACGGTCGAGTACCTGGTCGGTGCCGACGGCACGATCAGCTTCCTCGAGGTCAACACGCGCCTGCAGGTCGAGCACCCGGTCACCGAGCAGACCTCCGGCATCGACCTGGTCCGCGAGCAGTTCCGCATCGCCGACGGCGAGCACCTCGATCTCACCGAGGACCCCGAGCCCCGCGGGCACGCCTTCGAGTTCCGGATCAACGGCGAGGACCCGGGACGGAACTTCCTCCCGGCGCCGGGCACCGTCACGAAGTACGTCGAGCCCGCCGGCCCCGGCGTGCGGGTCGACTCCGGCATCGAGTCCGGCTCGGTCATCGGTGGCGCGTTCGACTCGCTGCTGGCCAAGCTCATCGTCACCGGCGCCACCCGCCGGGAGGCGTTGGAGCGTTCCCGGCGGGCGCTGGCCGAGATCGCCGTCGAGGGCATGGCCACCGCGCTGCCGTTCCACCGCGCCGTCGTGTCCGACCCGGCTTTCGCCACCGACGACGACACCCCGTTCACGGTGTTCACCCGCTGGATCGAGACCGAGTTCGACAACACCATCGAGCCGTTCACCGGCGGCGCGGACGCTGCGGAGCCCGAGGCGCCGCGGGAGACGGTCGTGGTGGAGGTCGGCGGGCGCCGGCTCGAGGTGTCGCTGCCGGCAGGCTTCGGCGCGGGCGGCGGCGGTCTGCCGGTCGAGGCTCTGGCTGTCCGGGG
>CAXUNA010000572.1:0-1324 GCA_964252095.1 uncultured Jatrophihabitans sp.
CTCGAGGACGGCTTCCGCCGGGTGTGGGCGCTCGCCCGCGAGCAGGACGTGAAGAAGCCCACGGCCGGTGCCGTCGCGCGCGCCGCGCGGTCCGCGATCCGGCTCGGCGTGGTCGGGCGGCCGCCGAAACGGCCCGCGTCCGAGGCCATCCTCTCGGGCGGTCTGCACTCGCGCGGCCGCGACCGCGCGGCGATCAGCCACCACTACGACCTCTCGAACGACTTCTACCGGCTCATCCTCGACCCGAAGATGGCCTACTCCTGCGCGTACTACCCCGACCCTTCCGGCACGGAGGCCACCGACGGCTACACCGTGGCCGACGCCCAGCGCGACAAGCTCGACCTGGTCTGCCGCAAGCTCGACCTGCAGCCCGGGAGCAAGCTGCTCGACATCGGCTGCGGCTGGGGCTCGATGATCCTGCACGCCGCCGAGCACTACGGCGTCACGGCGGTCGGCGTCACCCTCTCCGCCCAGCAGCGCGACGAGATCGAGAAGCGGATCGCGGAGAAGGGTCTCGCGGACAAGGTGACCGTGCGGTTGCAGCACTACCGCGAGTTCGCCACCGACGCCACGTTCGAGCAGGGTTCGTTCGACGCGGTCAGCTCGCTCGAGATGGGCGAGCACGTCGGCGAGGAGCACTACCCGGACTACACGCAGATGATGTTCGACGCCCTCGAGCCCGGTGGTCGGCTGCTGCTGCAGCAGATGTCGCGGCACGCCGGCACGGCTCCCGGCGGCGGCGCGTTCATCGAGTCCTACATCGCGCCCGACATGCACATGCGGCCGCTGCCGCAGACCATGGGTTTCGTCGAGGGAGCGGGCTTCGAGATCCGCGACGTCGAGGCGATGCGCGAGCACTACGTCCGCACCGTCCGCGACTGGATCGCCACCTTCGAGACCAACCGCGACGAGGCGATCCGCCTGGTCGGCGAAGAGGTCTACCGCGTCTGGCAGCTCTACCTCGTCGGCGGCGCGATGGCGTTCGACGAGAACCGCATGGGCGTCGACCAGATCCTCGCGGTCAGGCCCGACCGCGACGGCGTCGCCTCGATGCCGGGCCGCCGGCCCTGGGTGCTTCCAGCGGACTGACCGGCACGAGACGCCGGCCACCACTCCGGCCGGGGGGGGGCGCGGCCCCCCCCCCCCGGGGGCCGCGCCCCCCCCCCCCCCCCCCCGCCCCCCCCCCGGGGGGGGCGCCCCCCGACAGTAAAAGAGGGATGTAGGGTTTTGTTTGTAGAGAGAGGCGAGAGAGTTTTTTGTAGAGAAAGAGAAAGAGAAGGTAATTATATATATTAATGGTAAGAGTTAACTATATTAGATAAAT
>CAXUNA010000572.1:1334-2391 GCA_964252095.1 uncultured Jatrophihabitans sp.
GGACTGACCGGCACGAGACGCCGGCCACCACTCGGGCCGGCGAGTGGCGCGGCCCGCCCCCGAGTGGCGCGGATCCGCGCACCACTCGGCCCGTCCGCGCGCCACTCGACCGGGGGTGGGTAAGCCGTCCGCGTGACTGGCTTCGACACCTCCGGGTTCCTGCACGCCCTGCCCTGGACGGCGGGTGCCGTGCTGGCGCTCATCGCCGTCACGTTCGCGGCGGCGCAGATCGCCGGGCGCAACAACGTCGTCGACACCGTGTGGGGACTGCTGTTCGTCGCCGCCGGGGTCGCCGCGTTCGTCACCAGCTCGGGGCACGGTGACGACGTCCGTCGCTGGCTGCTGCTCGGCATGGTGACGATCTGGGGCGTCCGGCTCTCGGGCAACCTGTTGATCCGCTCCCGCGGCAAGGGCGAGGACCCGCGCTACGAGGAACTGCTGCGCAAGGGGCACGCCAACCCCACCGTCAACGCGATCGTCAAGATCTTCCTGCCGCAGGCGCTGCTGGCGTGGCTGATCAGTTCACCCGTGCAGGTCGGCCCGTTCTCGCGGGAGGGCGTCGGCTGGATCGCGGTCGTGGGCGTGGTCGTCTGGGCGATCGGGCTGTTCTTCGAGTCGGTCGGCGACGCCCAGATGAACAACTACAAGAAGTGGAAGGCCGCGCAGCCGAAGGAGGAGGTCAAGGCCTCGGTGATGGACCGCGGCCTGTGGCGGTACACCCGTCACCCCAACTACTTCGGTGACGGCGCGGTCTGGACCGGCATGTTCCTCGTGACGGCCGAGCACTGGCCCGGCGTGCTCACGCTGCCGTCGCTCGCCGTCATGCTGTTCCTGCTGATCTTCGGGTCCGGCAAGAAGAACCTCGAACGGTCGATGTCCAAGCGCCCGGGCTACCCCGAGTACATGGAGCGCACCAGCGGCTTCTTCCCGCTGCCGCCCAAGAAGCACCCGCAGGGCCCGGAGAGCAAGCAGCCCACCGGCGACGACGTCGGCATCACGAACCGCTGAACCACCGGACCCGGAACGACCGCCGGCGGCGCCGTCAGCGGTCGTTCCG
>CAXUNA010000572.1:2401-2895 GCA_964252095.1 uncultured Jatrophihabitans sp.
CAACCCCCCCCCGCCCCCCCCCCCCCCCGCCACCCCCGCGGGGGGGCGCGGCCGGGGGGCAGCCGGCGCCCCACGCCGCCGGTGACAGGGGTCGGTGGTGCGTCGGGCTACAGCGACGTGCGCAGCACGCTTTGGTCCGAGGGTGCCGGGTTGCCGTTGTTGTCCTGGACCGTGACCTGCAGCGCCGAGTACCGGGCCATGACGCCCTTCGGGACGGAGAACGTCGCCTTGTTGTCGCCGCCGAGCGAGCCCAGCGGCAGGGCGCCCGTCTGGTCACTGCTGACCAGCCACGCCTCGTAGAACTGGTTCGAGGACAGCCGCTTCAACGACGACGCGTCGAGCTTCACGAAGTCGTCGCCGATCCGCGCCTTGGCGTCGACCGTGCCGGCGCCGAAGGCCGAGACCGTGACGGCCTTGCCGTCGTCGGACAGCGAGGTGACGGCCACGGCGGTGCCACCGCCGCCGATGACGACGACCGCGGCCGCGGCCAGCAG
>CAXUNA010000573.1:0-2873 GCA_964252095.1 uncultured Jatrophihabitans sp.
ACCGGCGCCCCGGGCGGGTGCTGGTCGTCGACTGGACCCGCTGCGACGGCCACGGGCTGTGCGCGGCGCTCGCGCCCGACCTCGTCCGGGCCGATCCCTGGGGTTTCCCGCTGCTGCAACCGGGTGTCAGCGGCGACGCCGCCACCCGCAAGCGGCTGACGGCCGTCTGCCCCGCCCTCGCCCTGCGTGAAGAAGGAGGAACCCCGTGACCGCCACCGACAGCGCCCCGCCGGCCGTGATCGCGCCCGCGGCCCGGACGCGGCGGGTCGACGTGGACATCGTCGTGCCCGTCTACAACGAGCAGGCGGCGCTCGCGATGAGCGTCCACCGGCTGCACCACTTCCTCGAGCAGGAGTTCCCGCTGTCGTGGCGGATCACCATCGCCGACAACGCGAGCACCGACGACACCTGGTCGATCGCCGAGCGGCTCGCGTCGACGCTGTCCGGCGTCGCGGCCGTGCACCTCGACGCCAAGGGCCGCGGCCGGGCGCTGCGGGCCGTGTGGTCCGAGAGCGAGTCGGTCGTCGTCGCCTACATGGACGTCGATCTGTCGACCGACCTGAAGGCGCTGTTGCCGCTCGTCGCACCGCTGGTGTCGGGACACAGTGACGTCGCCATCGGCACCCGGCTCGGCCGCGGCGCGCGGGTCGTCCGTGGGCCCAAACGGGAGTTCATCTCCCGCAGCTACAACTTCCTGCTGCGGACGACCCTGCGGGCGCGGTTCTCCGACGCGCAGTGCGGGTTCAAGGCCGTCCGCACCGAGCTGGCCCGGCAGCTGCTGCCGCTCGTCGAGGACACCGGGTGGTTCTTCGACACCGAGCTGCTGTTCCTCGCCCAGCGCAGCGGCCTGCGCATCGCCGAGGTACCGGTCGACTGGGTCGACGACCCCGACAGTCGCGTGGACATCGTCGCCACGGCCATGACCGACCTGCGCGGGGTGCTCCGCCTCGGGCGCGGGGTGGCGAGCGGATCGTTGTCCGTAGCAACGTTGCGCCGACAGGTCGGTGACGAGACCGAACCGTTGGCAGGGGTTGCTCCGGGCATGGTGCGCCAGATCGTGCGGTTCGCCGGGGTCGGGGTGGTCAGCACGTTGGCCTACCTGCTGCTGTTCGTCCTGCTGCGCGGGAGCCTCGGTGCGCAACCGGCGAACTTCCTCGCGCTGCTGGTCACCGCGGTGGCCAACACCACGGTGAACCGCCGCTTCACGTTCGGCGTGCGCGACAAGACCCACCGCTGGCGCGACCAGCTGGCCGGTCTCGTGGCCTTCGGGCTGGGCTGGGGCCTCACCGCCGGCAGTCTCGCCGTGCTGCACGCGGTCACCGACCCCGGGCGGTGGCTCGAACTCAGCGTGCTGGTCCTGGCCAACCTCGCGGCGACGCTGCTGCGCTTCGTCGTACTCCGCACCGTCGTCTCCCTGCCTTCGAGAGGAACCCGATGAGCTCCACGTCGTCCACCACACCCACGTGGTACGACTCGCCGTACCCCGCCGAGGACCGCCGGCTGCTCGACAGCACGACGGTCGTCCCCGACGACGCCCCGCCGCGGGCCGACCGCTTCCGGGTGCTCACGGCGACCGACCAACCCACCCCGCGGTGGGCGCGGCCGGCGTTCGGCGCTCTCGTGGTGGGATCGGCGTTGCTCTACATCGTCGGGCTCGGCGCCTCCGGCAACGCCAACAGCTTCTACGCCGCCGCGGTGCAGGCGGGAACCCTGAGCTGGAAGGCGTTCTTCTTCGGCTCGCTGGACTCGGCCAACTTCATCACGGTGGACAAGCCGCCGATGTCGCTGTGGCCGATGGAGTTGTCCGGCCGCATCTTCGGCTACAACACGTGGTCGATGCTGGTGCCGCAGGCCCTCATCGGCGTCGCCTCCGTGGCGCTGTTGACCCTCACGGTCAAGCGCTGGTTCGGCTGGAGCGCCGGCCTGCTCGCCGGCCTCGTGCTCGCGTTGACGCCGGTCGCCGTGCTGATGTTCCGCTTCAACAACCCCGACGCGCTCATGGTGCTGCTGCTGGTCGTCGGAGCCTGGGCGCTCACCCACGCGCTGGAGAGCGGGAAGCTGCGCTGGATGGTCGTGCTCGGCGTCAGTGTCGGGTTCGGCTTCCTCACCAAGGGGCTGCAGCCGTTCACGGTGGTCCCGGCGTTCGCGCTGACGTTCCTGCTGTTCGCCCCGATGGGCTGGGGCCGTCGGATCGTCCACCTGCTCCTCGGTGGCGTCGCGGTCGTGGCCTCGGCCGGGTGGTGGGTCGTCGCGGTGCTGCTCACCCCGGCCGCCGACCGGCCGTACATCGGCGGTTCCACGAACAACAACCCGCTGGACTTGGCCTTCGGGTACAACGGCCTCGGCCGGCTGACGGGCAACGAGGGCGGCGGCGGCGCGCCCGGTGGCGGTGGTGGCGGTGGCGCCAACTTCAGCGGGTCCACCGGTGTCGGTCGGCTGTTCAACGCCGAGATGGGTGGCCAGATCTCGTGGCTGCTGCCGGCCGCACTCATCGCGGTCGTGGCCCTCGGTGTGGTGGGTGTCGTCGCTCGCCGCGCCGGCGCCGACACCCGGAAGCTGCTCGGCGCCACGGTGCTCTGGGGCGGGTGGCTCGTCGTCACCGGCGCGGTGCTGAGCTTCGCCAGCGGCACGATCCACGCGTACTACACGGTGCAGTTGGCGCCGGCGATCGCCGCGCTGGTCGGCGTCGGTGCCGTCCTGGCCTGGCGGATGCGGCACGAGGTCGGAGCGCGCGTGCTGCTGGCGGCGGTTGCCGTCGTCTCGGCGTTCTGGGCGTTCGCCCTGCTCGGTCGCAGCGCCGACTACTGGCCCGCGCTGCGGTGGCTCGTGCTGGTCGCGGGCCTGCTCACCGCCGTGGCGGTGCTCGTCGGCCC
>CAXUNA010000574.1:0-2870 GCA_964252095.1 uncultured Jatrophihabitans sp.
GTCCTGGTCGCTCGCCTGCGGCGCCACCCGGGCGACGTTGCCGGCGACCGTGAGCGTCGGGTCGAGGATGTCGAGGCGCTGCGGCAGGTGGCGCAGCGGAACCGCGACCCGCACCTGGCCGGCGACCGGAGCGAGACGCCCGGCGACGGTCTCGAGCAGCGTCGACTTCCCCGATCCGTTGCGGCCGGTGAGTGCGATCCGCTCCGGGCCGCGGACGTCGAGGTCGATCGCCGACTGGCTGCGGGTCACCAGCCCGCGCAACGCCAGCACCTCGCGGCCGGCGGGCACGACGCTCCCCGGCAGGTCGACCCGGATCTGCCGGTCCTCCCGCACGGCGTCCTCGCGCTCCCGCAACCGCGAGCGGGCCTCGTCGACCTTGCCGCTGTGCATCGTGCGGTGCCTGCCCGCCGACTCCTGCGCCGCGCGTTTCCGGGCGCCCATGACGATCTTGGGTTCGCGCTTGGTGTCCCACATCTTCTGCCCGTACCGCGCGCGCCGGTCGAGGGCGACCCGCGCCGCCGCGAGTTCCCGCTCCTGCCGGCGCACGTCCTCCGCCGCCGCCCGGACGAGTCGTTCCGCCGTCTCCTGCTCGGCCACGACGGCGGCCCGGTAGTCGTCCCAGGAACCGCCGTACCACCGCACGCTGCCGTCGCGCAGATCGCCGATCCGGTCGACGAGTTCGAGCAGTTCCCGGTCGTGCGTGACCACGATCATCGTCCCCGGCCAGCCGGCGACGGCCTCGTACAGCCGTTCGCGGGCGTGGCCGTCGAGGTTGTTGGTGGGTTCATCGAGCAGCAGGACGTCCGGTGCGCGCAGGAGTTCGGTCGCCAGTCGCAGCAGGACGGCCTCACCGCCGGAAAGGTGCTCGGTGCAACGATCGAGGTCGACGCCGTCGAGCCCCAGCCGGTCGAGCGCGGCGCGGGCGAGTTCTTCGACGTCCCAGTCGTCGCCCACTGTGGCGAAGTGCTCCTCGGCGGCGTCGCCCGCTTCGATGGCGCGCAGGGCGGCGAGGGTGGCGTCGACGCCCAGGGCGCGCGCCACCGTGACGCCGCGGGCGAGCGCGACGTCCTGCGGGACGTACCCGAGCCGGCCGTGGACCACGACCGTGCCGGACGCGGGCGTCAGGTCGCCCGCGATCAGACGCAGCAGGGTGGACTTGCCGCTGCCGTTGACGCCGACCAGCCCCGAACGGCCGGTGCCGACGGTGGTGGAGAACCCGGCCAGGACGGGGGAGCCGTCGGGCCAGGAGAAGCCGAGGTCGGAGACGACGACGGCAGGAGCGGATGCGGACACGGAGGACCTCCGGAAGACGACACGACGACGAGCGGTCGGGGCGCTTCAGAGGAGCAACGTGGAGCCTTCCGTCGGGAGTGGGACGGGTCCGTGTTTACCCCGCGGCCGTGGGCCCGGCAACCGGTTTCTCGATCCTGTCGGAGCCGCCGCCTAGACTCCAGCACGTGGCAGGCCGGATCCGTGACGAGGACGTCGCCGCGGTCCGCGAGCGCAGCGCGATCGCCGATGTCGTGGGTGAGCACGTGGCGCTGCGCAACGCCGGTGGCGGCAACCTCAAGGGCCTCTGCCCGTTCCACGACGAGAAGTCGCCGTCGTTCGAGGTGTCACCCGGCAAGGGCTTCTACTACTGCTTCGGCTGCGGCAAGGGCGGCGACGTCTTCCGGTTCGTCATGGAGACCGAGAACGTCGGGTTCAGCGAGTCGGTCGAGCGGCTCGCCGGCAAGGCGGGCGTCCAGCTCCAGTACGTCGACGGTCCGGTCGACCCGAAGCGCGCCAAGGCCGCGGCCCAGCGCCCGCGCCTGCTCGAGATCAACCAGCTCGCGGCGAAGTTCTACGCCGAACAGCTGCGCACACCCGATGCCGCGCCCGCCCGCGCGTTCCTGCTCGACCGCGGGTTCGACGAGGCGGCGGCCGAGCACTTCGGCTGCGGCTTCGCACCGGTGGCGTGGGACGGCCTGACCAAGTACCTGCTGGCCAAGCGGTTCGCGCCCGCGGACCTCGTCGCCGCCGGGGTGTCGCGGGAGGGGCAGCGTGGCCTGCTCGACCGCTTCCGCCGCCGCCTGCTCTGGCCGATCCGGGAGGCCGGCGGCGACGTCGTGGGCTTCGGGGCCCGCCGGCTGTTCGAGGACGACCCGATCGAGGCGAAGTACCTCAACACGCCGGAGACCGAGCTCTACAAGAAGTCCAAGGTCCTCTACGGCCTCGACCTCGCCCGCAAGGACATGGCCCGGCAGCACAAGGCGGTCGTCGTCGAGGGCTACACCGACGTCATGGCCTGCCACCTCGCCGGCGAGACCACCGCCGTCGCCACCTGCGGCACGGCCTTCGGCTCCGACCACGTGACGCTGCTGCGCCGGATGCTGCTCGACTCCGACACCTACGTCGGGCAGGTGGTGTTCACCTTCGACGGTGACGCCGCCGGGATGAAGGCCGCCGAGCGCGCGTTCGTCGACGACCAGAAGTTCATGGGCCAGACCTTCGTCGCGATCGAGCCGCACGGCCTCGACCCCAACGACCTGCGGCAGAAGGGCGGCGACGTCGCGGTCCGCGACCTCATCGCCGCCCGCATCCCGTTGGTCGAATTCGTGCTGCGTGCAACGGTCGGCCGCTTCGACCTCGACACCGTCGAAGGTCGCGAGGGTGCGCTCACCCGCGCCGTGCCGCTCGTCAAGCAGATCAAGGACACCGCGGTCCGTGATTCCTACGCCGTCCGCCTCGCCGGCCTGGTCGGCCTGCCCGATCCCAACCGTGTGGTCGGGATGGTGCGCGGCGGGCGCGACGCGGCGCAGGGCGGTGGCCGGCCGGCGCGCCGCCCGGTCGACGACGCCACGGTCGTCCTGGAACGCGAGGTGTTGAAG
>CAXUNA010000575.1:0-2868 GCA_964252095.1 uncultured Jatrophihabitans sp.
GCCGACCTGCCGGCCGTTCAGGGCCCGCCACATCTGGTCGCACGAGTCGGCCGCCTGCTCCCGCCGCCGGCCGTCCCACCACGCCATCCGCTGGCTCAGGCGCAGGGGGGGCTTGTACTCGGCCCGGATCTGCGCGAACACCGGCCCGAGGTCGACGGGCTGGCGGGCCGGCGTGCGGTCGGCCACCTCGTCGAGCATCGCGGGCAGGTCGGCGGGCAGGTCGCGCACCGGGAACGGCAACCGGCCACCGGTCGCGACGTCGGGCGCCGTGCGGGCGGCCGAGCGCAGCGTGGCGTGGGAGATGACGGCGTCGACGAGGTCGTCACGGCAGTCGGTGCAGGCCCGTAGGTGGGCGCCGACCCGCCGGACCATGTCACGGTCGGCCTCGCCGACCAGGAGCAGCGGCAGTTCGTCGGAGACATGGGGACCGGGGTCGACCGGACCTCCGTTGCCAGCAGGCGTCATGAGGTTCACGTGGTCACCCATCCTTCCGAGGGTCCGCGAATCGTTGTGCGTCGGGGTCCTGCAACAGGCCCGCGAGCTTCTGCAACCCGCGCGCGGTGCGGGTCTTGACCGTCCCGAGCGGGACGCCCAGTGCCTCGGACACCTCGGTCTGGGTCAACCCCTCGAAGTACGCGAGCGAGATGACCTCACGCTGGGCCTCGGGGAGCGCTTCGAGGGCGGAGTGCAACTCGTCGGCCCAGACCAGCCGCTCGGCCGTCTCCCGGCCGTCGTCGCCGGTGACCTCACGGACGGCGTCGAGCGGCACGATCTGGTCGCGGCGCTTGCGCAGGTGGTCGATGGCGCGCTTGCGGGCGATGCCGACCACCCAGGTGCGCAGGCTGTACCGCGGGTCGAAGCGGTCGTGCACGCGCCAGAGCTCGTAGAACACCCGCTGGCAGACGTCCTCGACGTCGTCGGCGGGGACGTAGCGCCGGAGGTACCCGAGCACGAGCGGCCCGAGCATCCGGTAGGCGTCTTCGATGGCCCGCGGTTCGCCCGCGATCAACCGGGTGCCGACATCGGCCAGCGCCGGGTTGCCGGCGTCGGCCACGAGTGGAGCGGTCACACCGGGCGGTTCGTCGCCCGGGCCCCCCACGGTTCCGTTCGTCAGCGCTTCTCCAACTCGAGGTACTCCCGCTCGGTCGCCCCCGTGTACAGCTGACGCGGGCGGCCGATCTTGGTCTGCGGGTCCTGCATCATCTCGCGCCACTGGGCGATCCAGCCCGGGAGCCGCCCGAGCGCGAACAGCACCGTGAACATGCGGGTCGGGAAGCCCATGGCCCGGTAGATCAGGCCGGTGTAGAAGTCGACGTTCGGGTAGAGCTTGCGCTCGGCGAAGTAGTCGTCCGCGAGCGCGACGCCCTCGAGCTCGACCGCGATGTCCAACAGGTCGTCGCTGACGCCGAGGTCCTTGAGGATCTTGTCGGCGGTCTTCTTGACGATGGTCGCGCGCGGGTCGAAGTTCTTGTAGACGCGGTGTCCGAAGCCCATGAGCTTCACACCGTCCTCCTTGTCCTTCACCTTGCGGACGAACTCACCGACGTCGCCGCCGTCGCGCTTGATCTTCTCGAGCATCTCCAGCACCGACTGGTTGGCACCGCCGTGCAGCGGACCGAACAGGGCGTTGATGCCGGCCGAGACCGAGGCGAACAGGTTGGCCTGGGAGGACCCGACGAGCCGCACGGTCGACGTCGAGCAGTTCTGCTCGTGGTCCGCGTGCAGGATGAACAACATGTCGAGCGCCTTGGCGATGACGGGGTCGACCTCGTAGGGATCGGCCGGGAACCCGAACGTCATCCGCAGGAAGTTCTCCACGAGCGACAGCGAGTTGTCGGGGTAGAGGAACGGCTGCCCGATCGACTTCTTGTAGGCGTACGCGGCGATCGTCGGGAGCTTCGCGAGCAGCCGGACGGTCGACAGCTCCACCTGGTCCTGGTCGAACGGGTCCAGGCTGTCCTGGTAGAAGGTCGAGATGGCCGAGACGGCCGAGCTCAGCACCGGCATCGGGTGCGCGTCGCGCGGGAACCCGCCGAAGAACTCCTTCATCTCCTCGTGCAGGAGCGTGTGACGGCGGATGCGGTCGGTGAACTCCGCGAGCTCGTCGGTGCTCGGCAGCTCGCCGTAGATGAGCAGGTACGACGTCTCGACGAACGTCGAGTGCTCGGCCAGCTGGTCGATGGGGTAGCCGCGGTACCGCAGGATGCCCGCGTCGCCGTCGATGTAGGTGATGGCCGAACTGCAGGCGGCGGTGTTCGCGAACCCGACGTCGTAGGTCACGTACCCGGTCTTCGCGAGCAACTTCGAGACGTCGAGCCCGTCGTTGCCCTCCTTCGCGGGGACGCGGGTCAGCGGGTAGGCGTCGCCCGTGGGTGGGACGAGCTCGCTCGTGGTCGCCTGGGTGTCGGCAGCAGTCATGCGGCAGTCATACCCCGGAGGGCCCGGTGGCGTCTGTGGACGACGGTGTCGCTCTTCCCACGTCCCTCACGGCTGCCAGGTCCGGTAGACGGTCAGCGCGCCACGGCGTAGCCGGAACCGGACGTCCGGGCCGGCCACCGGGCCGACCTCGCCGTCGCGCGCGAGCATGGTCGTCCCCTCGACGTGCAGCCGCAGTTCGGGCTCCAGGGCGTGCACGAACGAGCCGGGGTGCAGGTCACGGCGGATCAGCAGCTGCAGGGACGTGAGCAGCCGCCAGCTGCGGCCGCCGATGTCGAGGAACCGCACGTCGAGGACGCCGGAGTCGAGCCGGGCGCGGCGCGACGGCACGATGCCCTCCGGCTCGTAGCGCCCGGCGCCGACGAACAGCGCAGCGAGGGCCCGACGCCGACCGTCGACCCGCGCCGGGAGGACGCCCTGCCGGCGCAGGAC
>CAXUNA010000576.1:0-2868 GCA_964252095.1 uncultured Jatrophihabitans sp.
GGGCGTGGCGGCGGTCGCGGTGATCGTCGTGCTGCTCGCCACGGGCGTCTTCACCGGTTCGGGGGGCGACGACCGTGCGAGCGGACGTTCCGGCGTGGGGACCGCGAGCCCGTCACCGTCGCCGACCCGGATCCGCGGCGCGCTGGTGCGTCCGGTGTCCAAGCAGCCGTTGCCCGACGACCTGGTCCTGTCCCGGCCGCCCACCTCGCCGGACGCCGACGGCCCGACGGCCTTGCAGACGGTGGGCCTCGACGGTCACGAGCGCGGGTTCATCACGAACCTCCCCGGGCCGGGCGCGGCCGTCCTGTCCCACGACCGTCGCACGATCGCGTACTCGACTCCGACCCCGGCTGCGGCGGGCTCCCCGGCCGGCACGCCCGGCACGAACCAGGTCCACCTCGCCACCGCCGGCTTCACCAACGTCCAGGAGGTCCACTTCGCCGGCAAGGTGCCGTGCGACGCCGCCGGCGTCGCGTTCGGGCCCGGTGACACGAGCCTGCTGCTCACCTGCGCCGCCGCGGGTCGCCCGTCGCGGCCGGCCTGTCAGAGCAGGTCGGTCATCGCCGGCTCGCTGTTCGTCGTCCCGTTGAACGCCGTCCCCACCGCGGTCAAGGTGGCCGACGACGTCCTCGGCGCCGCCTCCGCCACGGCCGACGGCACGACGGTGGCGTTCACCCAGATCGGCGCCGACGCGCACTGCCACATCATGAGCGTCACCACCGACGCGTCCCACGTCGTCCGCCCGCTGACGACCGTGGGCGACGCGGTCCAGCCCGCGCTGTCGCCGGACGGGTCGACGCTGGCATTCGTCCGGCCGGGTTCCACGAGCGGTCTCGACATCTGGTCGCGGTCACTCGCCAGCGGGAAGGAGACCCCGCTCGCGCGCACCGCGGACGACGAGTCGCAGCCGCAGTACACCGCGGGCGACCCCGCGCGCATCGCCTTCACCCGTGGTCCACCCGGATCCGGCGCCGGCACGCTCTGGCTCATGGGCGCCGACGGCTCCGGCCCACGCGCGCTCGGGTGACGCCGTGGGCGACCCGACGGTGTTCGCGGAGAAGATCCGCCGGCCCGAACCGGTCGGCCTGGTCAGGACGCGTCTCGTGGCGCCACTGCTCGCGGCCGGAGCGCCGCCGACGGCGATCGTCGTCGCCCCCGCGGGATCCGGGAAGACGACGCTGCTCGCCCACGTGGCGGCCGCCGTCGAGGGGCCGGTCGGCTGGCTGACCGTCAACCCCGACGACCGTGACGAGGCGGCCTTCACCGGCCACCTCGCCCGCTGTTGGGCCGACGCGGTCGGGATCGACGCCGTGCCCATGACGGACGTCCGCGAGCTGGTCGCCGCGATGCAGGCCCTGCCCGCGCGGTCGTGCCTGCTGGTCGTCGACGACGCCCACGAGCTCATCGGCACCCCCGTCGAACACCGGCTCGACCTGTTCCTCACGCTGCGCGGCGCGCACATCCGGGTCCTGCTCGGCGCGCGCCAGGCGCCCGACGTCAACCTGCCCCGGCGACAGGTGTCCGGGTCGATCCAGGTCGTCGAGGGCGACGACCTCCGGTTCCGGTTCTGGGAGGTCGAGGAGTTGTTCGCCGCGGTCCACCACGAGGCCCTGCCACCGGAGACGGCGGCCGACCTCGCCCGCCGGACCGGGGGCTGGGCCGCGGGCCTGCGGATGTTCCAGTTCGCGAACAGTGGCCGGCCGCCCGCGCTCCGCCGCCGCGCCGTCGCCGAGATGGGGTCGTCGTCGCGGTGGATGACCGCCTACCTCGCGCGCAACGTGCTCGCCGAGGTCGGGGAACAGCGCCGCGAGTTCCTCCTGCGGACGAGCGCGTTGGGAGCGATGACCGGTGCACTGTGCGACGAACTCGTGGAGACCACGGGGAGCGAGGCGGTGCTCGCCGAGCTCGAACGGCTGCAGCTGTTCACGAGCCGCTCCGACAACGGCCGGACCTACCGGTACCACGAGGTGCTGCAACGCCACCTCGAGCTGGCCTTCCTCGCCGAACACGGTGAGACGGCGACGCGCGCCTGGTACGCGCGCGCCGCCCGCCTGCAGGAGCAGCACGGCGCACCCGAGCACGCCCTCCGCGCGTACGCCCGCGCGGAGGACTGGTCGTCGGTCGTCCGCATCGTCCGGGGGGACGGCGACGGTGGTGACTGGGCGGGCGCCGTGGACGACGCGGTCGCCTCGCACCTGCCGGACTCCGATCCCTGGCTCGCCCTCGCCGAGGCACGGCGACAGCTGCGGCGGGGATCGCTGCGGGCGTCCCTGCTCGCGTACGAGCGCGCGGAACACCTCGTCGACGACCGACGCTTCGTCGAGCGCTGTCGGCGGGACGCGGCGACCGTACGGCGCTGGCTCCCGGGCGCGCCGGGTCCACCGGGACGCGACGACCGCGCCGCACCGTGGGCCGACCAGGTGCGGGACCTCACCCAGAGCCTGCGACCTCCCGCCGCCGCACCGTTGCAGAGCGCAACGGCGGCGGCCGCCCTGGCCGGGGGATTCGCCCGGCTGTTCCAGGGTGAACCCGACCAGGCGCTGGCGGCCTGGGAACGGGTCGGGTCCCGCATCGACGCGACACCCGTCGAGGTGCACGTGGCAGGGCTGGCGCGGGTCGTCGTGGACGCCCTCACCGGGCGGGCCGCCGGCACCGCACCGGTCCTCGAACAGGTCGAGCGCTCGGCGCGGGAGCAGGGTCTGCCGTGGCTCGCACGGATCGCGCGCGGGGTGACCGGCGCGTTGCTCGCGGTGGCCGACGGAGCCGCCTGGCGCTCGGACTCGGTCGCGGACCTGATCGCCGAGTGCGACCGCGCCGACGACGCGTGGGGAGCGGCGGTCATCGAACTCGCGGGCGCGGTGGCCGCCC
>CAXUNA010000577.1:0-2865 GCA_964252095.1 uncultured Jatrophihabitans sp.
GGTGGGCGGTGGCTGACCCGCTGACCGGAGCCGTCGACAGCCTGCTGCGCGCGGCGGGAGCCGCGGCCCGGACCCCGGAGACCGCCGACCGGATCGGGGGAATCCGCGCCCGGCTGCACGGACCGCTGCGGGTGGCGGTCGCGGGCAAGGTCAAGGCGGGCAAGTCCACGTTGCTCAACGCGCTGCTCGACGAAGGGCTCGCCGCGACCGACGCACGGGAGTGCACCAAGATCGCGACCTGGTACGTGCACGCGGAGAACCCGCACGTGACGCTGGTCCCGCACGCCGGCGATCCCGAGGCCACCACCTACCACCGCACCGGCGGTGAGCTCGAGATCGAGCTGGGTGGGCACGCCCCCGAGGACGTCGAGCGGTTGGAGATCGGGTGGCCGACCCCGCGGCTGCAGGCGGTGACGTTCATCGACACCCCGGGCATCGCGTCGATCTCGGCCGACGTGTCCGCCCGCACCCAACGGCTGCTCGGCTCGGAGGAGAACCGCGCCCCCGAGGTCGACGCGATCCTCTACCTGTTGCGCCACGCGCACGCCACCGATGCCCGGTTCCTCGAGTCGTTCCACGATGACGCGCTCGCGCAGGGATCGCCCGCCAACGTCGTCGGGGTGCTGTCGCGCGCGGACGAGATCGGGGTGTGCCGGCTGGACGCCCTCGACACCGCCGCCCGCATCGCGCACCGGTACCAGGCCGACCACCGCCTGCGTCGACTGTGCCCGATGGTCCTGCCGGTGGCGGGTCTGCTGGGCTTCGCCGGGACGACGCTGCGCGAACGGGAGTTCCGGTCGCTGCAACGGCTCGCGGCCCTCCCGGCCGCCGAACGCGGCGGCCTGCTGCTCACGGCGGACCGGCTCATCCACCGTGAGAGCAGCGATGTCACGGCGTTGGAACGCGCCCACCTGGTCGAACGGCTCGGGTTGTTCGGCGTCCGGCTCGCGGTCGAGCTGATCGTCACCGGCCGCAGCCCCGACGCGTCCGCGCTCGCCACCGCACTCACGGCGCACAGCGGCCTCGACCGGCTCCGGACCGTGCTCGAGCGGCAGTTCACCGAACGCAGCCGCGTGCTGAAGGCCCGGTCGGCCCTGACCCTGTTGGGGGTGGTGCTGGCGGCCGACGGTTGCACCGACGAACAGTCGCTGCGCGCGGGCATCGAGGAGATCGAGGCGGGTACCCACGCGTTCGAGGAGATCCGGCTGCTGACCCGGTTGCGCTCGGACGAACTCGAGCTCGCCGACGACCGTCGCGACGAACTCGACCGGATCCTCGGCGGATCGGGGCATTCCGCGGCGGACCGGCTCGGGCTGCCCGACACCGCGTCGACGGCGGAGATCCGCAGCGCGGCCACCGAGGCGTTCGAGCGGTGGCGGCGGATCGCGGACCACCCGCTCTCGGCCCGCGCGGTGCAGCTGGCCGCGCGCGGCGCCACCCGCACGCTGGAGGGCGTCACCGCCGAACTCGTGCCCGCGGCACCGCTCAGATGAGCCCCTCGCGCACCGCGTAGGCCACGGCGTGCGAACGGTTCCGCAGCTGGAGGCGGGACATCACGCCGTGCAGCACGTTCTTGACCGTCCGGTCGCTGTAGTTCAGCCGCGCGGCGATGTCGGCTGTGTCGAGTCCCTCGGCCACCATCCGCAGGACGTCGGTCTCGCGGTCGCTCAGGCCGGCGAACGCCATGCCCCGCGGCGCGAGGACCTCGCGTTGCACGGTGCCGACGTGCTCGAGCAGGCGCGCGACGAGGTCGTCGGGGATCTCACCCCGGCCGGCCGCGACCTTGCGCACCACACGTTCCAGGGTTTCGCCGGTCGCGTCGGCGCGGCGGACGATCCCCGACACCCCCGCCTCGGCCGCGGCGACGACGGTCTGGTCGTCGACGAGTTCCGCGACGAGCACGGTGCGCGGAACGCCACCGCGTTGCAGCGCGCGCAGGGTCGCGCTGAGGGTCGGGTCCAGAGCGCCGGTCACGACGACGGCGACGTCCGCCCGGTCCAGCTCGGCCGCCTCCACCAGCCGGATGCCGTCGCGGCACCGCAGCTGGCTGGCGACGCCCGCCTGCGAGATCGGATCACTCGCGTAGATGTACGTCGAGACCACAGGGCCCATGGCGTCCTCCGAGGGGGGTGTGACGCGACCGGGTGGTACGCCTCCGGCCGCTGCGGACATCGTGTCGGGGACGCTCTACAGATCGTTCACAGTCGCTCAACGCGCCGCGACGGGAGGTCAGCCGAAGCCGTCGTCCCATGCGCGGCGGACCCGTTCGTAGCGCTGGCGCACGCGCGCGGCCGCGCCACGCTCACCGACGCGTTCGTGGAGGTCGACGAGCAGCAGCCAGCCCGCCTCGCTGTACGGCTCCAGCTCGGTCGCGCGTCGGGCCGCATCGACAGCGAGATCGAGATTTCCTTTGTCCACATGGGCTCGTGCGATGTCGAGTGCAACGTTCGCCGCCATCAGCCGCAGCCGTTCACGTTCGTCGACGACCGCCTCCGACGTCACCTCCTCCGGCAGCAGGTCGTCGGTGTAGAGGTCCAAGGCGGCGACCCGGAGGTCGAGTGCGGAGGGCGTGGAACCGGGCGCGGCCAGGGCCGCGGCCCGCACGAGTTCCTCGAACCGCACGACGTCGGACCGTGCCCCGACGGGCAACACGAGGGCGTAGGCGTCACCCGTCCGACGCACCGTCACGCCCCGCGCCGGATCGCCGAGCTGGTGCCGGACACTGCTCACCGCGACCTGCAACCGCCGGGTGCCGACCGCGGTCGTCGCGTCGGGCCACAGCGCGTCGACCAGCCAGTCGCGGTGGCGGTCGCGCCCCGGCTGCAACGCGAGCAACCGCAGCAGACTGCGGGCCCGCGGGGCCCC
>CAXUNA010000578.1:0-2863 GCA_964252095.1 uncultured Jatrophihabitans sp.
CACCTGCACCTCGCCGCTGCCGCCGGTCAGGAACTGCAGCAGCTCGCTCCCCGGCCGGACGAAACCCGCGGCGGTACGCTTCGGGATCCATGCGAACGGTGTTACCTGCAACGTTCCCTTCTCGACGCGCCACGTGGCCGCCACGGTGCCGTCGACCAGCACCATGCCGGGGATCATGCCGTTGCTCGACGCGATCCGGCGGCGGGCCTCCCCGTCGATCACCCGCCGGCGGTCGGCGTGGGACAGCGTCACGTTGTCGAACGGCGCGACGAACACGGGCGGGACGGCGGTGTCCGGATCGGCGAGCGGGAGGTCGGTGTCGAGCAGTTCGACACCGTCGTCGTCGAGGTAGCGCCGCAGGTCCATCGTCGCCGTCACCTCGGACAGCCGGGTGAGGCCGGACCAGGTCTGGACGTCGCGGACGCTCGCCGGCCCGTACGCGCCGAAATACCTGGCGACGAGCACGGCCGGATCGGGCGCGACGGCCGGCCCGTCGAGCCAGTCGTCCGCGATCGCGTAGGTCGTCCTGCCGGAACGACCCCACACCCCGCGCGGCGGGACCTGCACCAACTGCAGGAACGCGCGGGCGAACTGGTGCAGGTCCGCGGGTTCGACGTCCGGCCAGCGCGGGTGCAGCGCCCGCCCCAGCGCCGCCGCCTCCACCGGTGCATCCTGCAACAGTCGGGTGGCCGCGGCGACGAGCTCGGCGCGCTCGACGCGCGGCCAGGCCGCCTTGCGGGTGGTGCGCAGCCCGTTCTCGGTCACGGCCTGGGTCCAGGTCCGCACGGGCCGGGCGTCGGCGGCACTGTGCAGGTGCACCGTGCTGCGCATCGTCACGATCCGCACCGCCCGACGCTCGAGCAGCAGGTTCGCGAGGTCGCCCGGCTCGAAGTGCTGCAGCCGCGACCACAGCCCGACGTAGGGCGCCTTCGGATCCTGCGCCTGCAGCCCGACGAGGTGGTCGATCGCCGCGAGCGCCGTGGCGTCGGCACGCGGGTACAGCCACTGCCGCTGCAGCAGCGTCCGGTTGAGGGTGCGCCGGTCGACCCGGTCGGGGTTCACGACGTCGTTCCTACCGCGCGAAGCGGAACCCCCGGTGCCGCATGACGGAGTTGATCAAGACTTTTCTGTCGCTGTCGAGCGTCCGATCACGACAGAAACGTCATGATCAACTCGGGTCGGGGTCGCCTTCGGCGCGGGCGGCCCACCAGCCGAGCAGCTCGGCGCGGGCGCGGTCCTCGCCGAGCGGGCCGTGCTCCATCCGCAGCGCGAGCAGGTGCTGGTACGCCTCACCGATCGCGCGGCCCCGGAGCTCCGGCAGGATCTCCATGATCTGGTGGCCGTCGAGATCCGGACGGATGCTGTCGAGCTCCTCCTGCGTCTTCAAGGTCGCGATCCGCTCCTCGAGCGCGTCGTACGTGGCGTCCAGTGCCGCGGCCTTGCGGCGGTTGCGGGTGGTGGAGTCCGAGCGGACCAGCGCGGACAGCTTCGGCAGCAGCGGCCCGGCGTCGGTGACGTAGCGGCGCACCGCCGAGTCGGTCCACTCCCCGCGCCCGTAGCCGTAGAAGCGCAGGTGCAGGAACACCAGCTTGCCGACGTCCTTCACGACGTCCTTCGGGAACCGCAGCGCCTGCAACCGCGCCGAGGTGAGCTTCTTGCCGACCACCTCGTGGTGGTGGAACGTCACCCGGCCGCCGGACTCGAACCGGCGGGTGGCGGGCTTGCCGATGTCGTGCAGCAGCGCGGCGAGACGCAGCACGAGGTCGGGGGTGCCGCCGGTGTACGTCGCCTCCTGGTCGATGGCCTGCTCGAGCACCTGCAGCGTGTGGGCGTAGACGTCCTTGTGCTGGCCGTGCTCGTCGGCCTGCATCCGCAGCGCCGGCAACTCGGGCAGCACGATCTCGGCCGCGCCGGTCTCGACCAGCAGCTCGAGCCCGCGCCGCGGGTGGGCGCCGAGCAGCAGCTTGGACAGCTCCACCTGCACCCGCTCGGGCGTGATCCGCGCGAGGTCCGGTGCGAGTCGCGTCATCGCCTCCTGCACCTCGGGCGTGACGCCGACGCCGAGCGTCGAGGTGAACCGGGCGGCGCGCAGGATCCGCAGCGGGTCGTCGGCGAACGACTCGGCCGGGTCGCCGGGTGTCCGCAGCACGCCGCGGGCGAGATCGGCGAACCCGCCGAACGGATCGGCGAACTCCCGCGCCGCCTCGTCGGCGGCCACCCGGACGGCCATCGCGTTCATCGTGAAGTCGCGGCGCCGCAGGTCCTCGACGAGCGACTCGCCGAAGACGACCTCGGGGTTGCGGGTCACCCGGTCGTAGCGGTCGGCCCGGTAGGTCGTGATCTCGCACCGCTCGCCGTCGACGAGCACCCCGACCGTCCCGAACTCGATCCCGGTGGTCCAGGTCGTCGCCGCGACCGGCGCGGTGAGGGCGAGCACGGCGTCGGGGTGCGCGTCGGTGGTGAAGTCCAGGTCGCTGGTCGGACGGCCCATGATGGCGTCGCGCACCGACCCGCCGACCAGCCACAGCTCGTGCCCGGCCGCGGCCAGCGCCGTGGCGAGCCGGATCGCCGCGCGGGGCTGTGGCACGAGGTCACCGGGACCACGCGCACTCGGGCGCGTCACGACGGGCGACGGTACCGACCGCGCTCACCGCGACCTCGGCGGACACGGCCTCGTCACGACGAGCGGGGCGACCGGGCGCGGTTACCCTGACCTGCATGGCTCGTCGCTCCCGCTCCGGTTCCGGAGGCGCGGGGGCACGCGGACGTGGGAACGGCCGGCCCGCCCACCCCGCGACACCGACGGACGCGCCGGCCGTCGGCGACGAACCAGAAGTCGATGGTGCCGAGTTCGGCGACGATC
>CAXUNA010000579.1:0-2862 GCA_964252095.1 uncultured Jatrophihabitans sp.
GCTCGACGGCCGCGGCGACGGCGACCGGCGTGGTCACGGGCGTGGAGTCCGGCAGCACCGCGGGACGGCCGTTGCCGAGCAGACCGTCGTACACCTCGCGCAGCATCGGCGCCGAAGCACTCGCACCGGTGCCGGTCTCGGCCATCATGCCGACCACGACGAACTTCGCCTTCGGGTGACCGTCGACCTGGGTGACCGGCCCCCACGACGCCAGCCAGGACGTGTCGTTCTTGCCCTGGACCTCGGCCGTGCCGGTCTTGCCGCCGAGCTCGGTCGTGTAAGGGGCGGTGATGAACGCTCCCGCGCCGGACACCGAGTAGGACTTCTGGAACTGCAGGGAGTTCGCGATGTAGTCGAGCACACCGCGGCTGACCGGCACCGTCGACTTGTTCGCGGGGGTGATGGTCTTGACGACCTTGCCCGCCGAGTTCACGACCTCCCAGCCCAGCGTGGGCTTCCAGAGCGTGCCGCCGTTGACCATCGCCGAGTACGCCAGCGCCAGCTGCAGCGGCGACACGGTGGTCTCGCCCTGACCGATCGCCATGTCGGCGTTGTCGCCCGCCCGGTACCGCCAGCCGTCGGTGCAGTTCTCGCTCGCGAGCTGGGTGAGGTAGGAGCGCTGGGCCGGATCGGGTTCGTCGGGGAAACCGCTCTTGGCGTCGGCGCAGTACTGCGCCTTGTTCGCGTCCCACCGGGCCTTGCGGGTCTCGCGGTCGGCGTAGCTGCCGTCGGCCTGCTGGTCCTCGGGGATGTCGAGGCCCGGGCTCGACCCGACCCCGAACGCCGCCGCCATCTTCTGCATCGACTCCGTGGCCTTGCCGCCGGCGTCGAGCTTGGTCTGGTCGGCGTAGTACTCGTCGGCGGCGAACCGGTAGAACCAGGTGTCGCACGAGTACTGCAGCGCCTTGGCGAGGTCGATCGGGCCCGGCAACGACTCGGAGTCGAAGTTGGTCTTGGTGCGGCCGTCGACCTGCAGCGACGGCGGGCAGGTGTAGCTGTCGCCGATCTTGTACTGGCCGGACATGACGTCGTCGGAGGAACTGATCAGCTTGAAGGTCGAGCCCGGCGCGTACTGGCCGGCCGTGGCGCGGCCGACCAGCGGGTCGTTCGCCGCCGGGTCGGTCAGCTTCGCGTAGTCGGCCACCGAGATCCCGCCGACGAACACGGTGGGGTCGTAGCTCGGGTACGACGCCGCCGCGATCACCCGACCGGTGTTGGGGTCCATGACGACCACCGCCGCCGAGGTCGCGGGCCGCCCGCGCTTGCGTTGCGCCGCCACCTGGTCGGCGATCGCCTGCTCGGCCAGCGCCTGGACGTCGAGGTCGAGGCTGGTGACCAGCGTGTCGCCGGGCGTCGCGGGGGTGTCCTGGGCGTCGGAGACGACGTTGCCGGCGGGGTCGAGCACGACGTTGGTGGCACCGTCGACGCCGCGCAGCACGCCGTCGTAGGACGCCTCGAGGCCGGCCCGACCGACCGAGTCGGCGTCGACGAGCGTGGTGTCGGTCTTCTTGTCGTCGGCGTCCACCGCGCCGGTGTAGCCGAGCAGGTGCGCGGCGAGCGCACCGTGCGGGTAGGTGCGGACGGTCTGGGTGGAGACCGCGACGCCCGGGTAGAGCTCGCGGTGCTCGGACACCGTGAGCACGGCGGCGTCGGGCGCCCCGGTGCTCACCGGGACCGGCTGGTACGGCTCGCCGATCCAGCACGGCGAGGGAACCTTCGGGCTGCACGGGGTGATCTGCTGCGCGAGGTTCGCGGGCGTCATCCCGAGCAGGTCGCCGAGCCGTTGCAGCACGGCCCGGCCGTGGTCGGGCTGGGCCAGCACCTGCTGGCGGTCGACGGTGATGACGTGGGTGGCCTCGTTGCCGACGAGCACGCGGCCGCGGGCGTCGACGATCAGTCCGCGCGGGGCCGGCACGACGATCGCGGCCGTGCGGTCGAGCGCGTTCTGCTGCGGCTTGTTCGGGTCGAGCAGCTGCACCCAGGTCAACCGGCCGACGAGGGTCAGCACCAGGCAGGCGATGACCCCACCGATGACGACGACCCGGCGGCGGCTACCCATGCCGGGCCGCCTCGTGCACGATGCAACGGTTCATCCGCGGTGCACCAGGGCGACCTCGTCGCTGGCCGTGCCCGTGCCGGTGGCGAGCCGGCGGGCCAGCGCGGCGGACGCGGTCGGTGCGACCTGGCGTTGCCGCAGCGCCCGCGCCCGCAGGAACGCCGTGACCACCGGGCTGAGCAGACCGGCCAGCACCAGTTGCACCAGCAGCGTGACGGGCGCCCAGAGCACGGCGAGGGTGGCCGCACCGGGCTCGCCGAACACCGTCAGCAGCACTCCCCCGCCGACGCTCGCCACGGTGGCGAGCACGGCGGCAGCGGCCGAGGTCCGACGCCAGCCCGCCGTGCTGCCGCGCCCGGCGAGCCCGGCGGCGATCCCCAGCAGGGTCCAGACCACCGCGAGCACGCCGGCCGGGTGGTCGGAGGCGAGGTCGGCGACCAGGCCGGTGACGAAACCGAAGGTCATCCCGGTGGAGGGACCGCTGCGCAGTGCCACGATCGCGACCAGCAGCGCCGGCAGCGACACCGCGGCCGGCATCGCGACCGGTCCGACGACTGTTGCCTGCAGCAACACTGCGGTGAGGATCGCCGCGACGGCGGCCGCGACCCGGGTCCCGGTCACCGGGCGGACGCCTGTGACGTCGCCGGGGCCGTCATGACCACGCCGACGACGTCGAGCGAGGTCGGTGACACCGCGGGGCTGACGGTCGCCGTCGTGGTGCCGTCGGCCCGGTGCGACACCGCGGTGACGGTGCCCACTCGCAGGCCGGCGACGAACGTGGTCGCACCCGCGGGCCCCGTGCGCAG
>CAXUNA010000580.1:0-2852 GCA_964252095.1 uncultured Jatrophihabitans sp.
ACCGGCCTGCCGGTCGGCCTTGAGGTCGACGCGCGCCACCAGCCGGTCGCCGAGCCCGACGTCCGGCCGGCCGACGTGGGCCGGGTGGCCGCCGAGCTCGCCGCGACGCTGCGGGAGATGGCGGCGTGGATGGAGCTCGACGACGTCGTGGCGGTGCCCCGCGGCGATCTCGCCGGCCCGCTCGCGGCCGCGCTGACCTGACCGTTCCCGGCCGCGGGGCCGCGACGTGTCCGGCGTTCACACACATCGTTCCGGTCCGACGCGGGTAGGTTCTCGACACCGCCACCGCGCCGACGCGACCAGGAGCCTGTCATGACCGACCTCAGCACCGTCCTGCTGGAGACCGCGGAGAAGTTCCCGGACCGGCCGGCGGTGAAGCTCGACGACGCCGTGCTCACCTACGCCGAGCTGGTCGAGCAGGCGAAGAAGGTCGCGGCCGGGCTGCAGGCGGCGGGGATCGAGCCGGGCGACCGGGTCGGTCTGGTGCTGCCGAACGTCATCGCCTACCCGGTGTCGTTCTACGGCACCCAGTTCGCGGGCGGCGTCGTCGTGCCGATGAACCCGCTGCTGAAGGCGCGCGAGGTCGAGTACTTCCTCGAGGACTCCGGCGCGAAGGCCGTCATCGCGTTCGGCCCGATGAGCGAGGACACCGAGAAGGCCGCGGGCGTCACCGGCGCGAAGTTCTACCGGGCCGACGCCATGGCCCCCGCCGAGCTGGTCGCCGACACCCCGATCGAGCAGGTCGTCGCCCGCGACGGCGACGACGACGCCGTCATCCTCTACACGTCCGGCACCACCGGCCGTCCCAAGGGTGCGCAGCTCACCCACGACAACCTGCGCACCAACGCGAACACCTCGGCGCAGCAGATCGTCACGATCGACGAGAACGACGTCATCATGGGCTGCCTGCCGCTGTTCCACGTCTTCGGGCTGACCTGTGGGATGAACGCCGGGTTCTCGGTGGGTGCGGTGCTCACGCTCATCCCGCGCTTCGACCCCGGCAAGGCGCTCGAGGTCATCGGCCGGGACGGGGTGACCGTGTTCGAGGGCGTCCCGACCATGTACGGGGCGATGCTCAACCACGCCGACCGCGAGAGCGCCGACGTCTCGTCGCTGAAGACCTGTGCGAGCGGGGGGTCGGCGCTGCCGGTGGAGCTGCTCAAGGCGTTCGAGAAGGCGTTCGGCTGCGCGATCCTCGAGGGCTACGGCCTCTCCGAGACCTCGCCGGTGGCGTCGTTCAACATGCGCGCGGTGGGCCGCAAGCCGGGCACGATCGGCACGGTCATCCCCGGTGTCGAGATGCGGCTCATCGACGACGAGTGGGGCACGGTCGCCGCGGGCGAGGTCGGCGAGATCGCCATCAAGGGCGAGAACATCATGAAGGGCTACTGGAACAAGCCCGAGGCGACCGAGGAGTCGATCAAGGACGGCTGGTTCCGCAGCGGCGACCTCGCGACCGTCGACGACGAGGGCTTCTACACGATCGTCGACCGCAAGAAGGACATGATCATCCGCGGCGGGATGAACGTGTACCCGCGCGAGATCGAGGAGGTGCTCTACGAGCACCCGGACATCCTCGAGGCGGCGGTGGTCGGCATCCCCGACGAGGAGTTCGGCGAGCAGGTCGGCGCCGCGGTCTCGCTCAAGGAGGGCGCCGAGCTGTCGCCCGAGGAGGTCATCGCCTTCGTCAAGGAGCGGGTCGCCGGCTACAAGTACCCGCGCCAGGTGTGGATCGTCGGCGAGCTCCCCAAGGGCCCCACCGGCAAGATCCTGCGCCGCGAGGTCAAGGCGCCGCTGCCGGACTAGCTGCTGCGCTCGGTCCGCCGCCGTCCGCCCGCGGTGCCGGCGCACCTGTGTCGCGGGTTCGCGCCGTGCTCCGAGCGTCGGTCGCGGCGTCGGTCGGACCCGCCGGATAAGCTCCGCGCCGTGCCGAACATCGTCCCGCCGCAGGTCCAGGTCATCGCCTGGACGCACTTCGAGTCGCCGGCGGACGTGCCGTGGGAGACCGACGCCGAAGGCGGGCAGGCGCTCGCCGAGTTCGCCGGCCGCGCCTGCTACCAGAGCTGGAAGAAGCCCAACCCGGAGACGGCCACCAACAGGGGCTACCTCCACCACATCCTGCAGGTCGGGCACCTCTCCGTGCTCGAGCACGGCTCGGTGACCGTCTACCTCAGCGGCATCAGCCGCTCGCTCACCCACGAGCTGATCCGGCACCGCCACTTCAGCTACTCGCAGCTGTCGCAGCGCTACGTGCCGGAGCGCGACGCCGCGATGGTCGAGCCGGACGTCATCGCCGAGGACCCCGAACTGCACGCGAAGTTCCTCGAGATCACCGACGCCACGATCGCCGCCTACGGTGACCTGCTCGAGGGCCTGGAGAAGAAGTTCGCCGACGTCGCGAACGGCACGTCCCGGCGCAAGCAGGCCCGGCAGGCGGCGCGGGCCGTGCTGCCGAACGCCACCGAGACCAAGATCGTCGTCACCGGGAACTACCGCGCGTGGCGGCACTTCATCGCCATGCGCGCCGCCGAGGCGGCCGACGTCGAGATCCGCGCGCTGGCGATCGAATGCCTGCGCGCGGTGTCGGAGAAGGCGCCGAACGTGTTCGCCGACTTCGAGATCGTCTCGCTCCCCGACGGCACCGAGGTCGCGAGCAGTCCGATGGTGAGCGAGGGATAGCCCATCCGCGGCCTGTTCGCCGGTCTCGCCACCCTCGACGTCGTCCACCACGTCGAGGTGCCCCCGGGTGCCGACGCCAAGGCGACGGCAGAGCGGCAGGACGTCGCCGCGGGTGGCCCGGCGGCCGTCGCGGCGCTGGCGACCATCGACAAGACGCTCGTGAAGACCACCAT
>CAXUNA010000581.1:0-2846 GCA_964252095.1 uncultured Jatrophihabitans sp.
CAGCTCGACCACGTCACGGCCCAGCGTCGCGAGCACCCGGGCGCGCACCGCGGCCACGTAGCGCTCGCGCAGCGTCGCGGACTCCTCGACACCCTCCGGTGTCAGCACCACGTAGACCACCCGTCGGTCGTGCTCCGAGGCGTGCCGGCGGGCGTACCCGAGATCGCTGAGGCGGTCGACCAGCTTGGTGAGCGAACTCCCGCTGACCCGCATCGACGCCGCCAGCAGGTTCATCGGGGAGCGGTGGTCGGGCAGGCGTGACAGCCGGATCATCAGGTCCGCCTGCACGGCCAGCAACCCCGAGTCGGCGACGACGTCGTCCACCACGGCCCGGTCGACCGCCAGCATGTCGGCGACCAGGTCGCGCCACCGCGCGGCCTGCTCGTCCTGCCGGTCCTCGTCGCCGTCCGCGCTCGACGTCACGTCGCGCCGGTCCTCCACCTCTGCCCATCCCCTCACGGCCGCGCCCCTCGTCGTGGCTGCAGGCGGGCGAGACGAGAGCCCGATCCGGGCCTCACACACACCTGACGTGTACGTCCAGAGTGCCACGGATGCGGACGATTGCGACAGTCGGGGCACAACGTCCCGCGGAAACCGTGTGCCGGACGCCGGCAGTGGTGCTGATTCCGGAGGACGAGGCTCAGTCGCGGGGGTGGCGCCGGCGATCGGGCAGCGACGGGTCGCGGTCCTGGGCGACGAACGGCGGCGCGTCGACGTCGAGGGCGACGGCCTGGTTGGCCTCGCGGAGCGACTTCATGGTCTCGGCGACCTGCAGCAGCGTGTCGCCGCCGACGACGGCGAGCACCTGGGTCCGGACGCTCGCCGCGTAGGTGCGCTCG
The DNA here is from genome assembly GCA_964252095.1 of uncultured Jatrophihabitans sp. Lineage (GTDB taxonomy): Bacteria > Actinomycetota > Actinomycetes > Mycobacteriales > Jatrophihabitantaceae > CAXUNA01. The sequence continues at coordinate 840 of CAXUNA010000581.1, forward strand.
GCCTCCCGGACGGTCTGCTCGCCGAGGGGCGTGAGGGCCGCGTAGACGACGCGACGGTCGCCCGCGCTGTTGCGCCGGTCGATCATCCCGTCGCGCGCCAACCGGTCGGCGAGCTTGGTGAAGCCGCCGCTCGTCATCCCGAGTTCCTGCGCGAGGCGGCTCATCGGCAGCCGTTGCTCCTGCGCCCGCACCAACAGCATGAGGGCGGCGAAGTGTGGTTCGGGGAGACCACCGGTCTCGACGGGCGCGACGATCCGGCGGTGTGCGCGGGTGAACCCGTCGATGACGTCCTGCCAGGTCGCGATGACCTGTTCGTCGGTGAGACGGTCCGACCGGGCCGCAGGCGGCTCGGACGGGATCTCGGCAGGGTCGCCCTCCGGGTCAGCAGGCAGGTCGCGGGCGCCTTCGGAGCCGACCGCGCCCTCGAGGGAGCTGTTGACCATGAAGACAGCGTATCCGCAGGGGGCCCGTCCGAGCGTCACCACATCGGACGACGCGTCAGCGCGTCCCGGTCTCGCCGACCTGCAGCACGTCCGCCATCTGCTCGGCCGGCAGCGGCCGGCCGTAGAGGAAACCCTGTCCACGCCGGCAACCCATGGCCACCAGGGCGTCGGCCACGTCGATGTCCTGGACGCCCTCGGCGACGACGTCGAGCTCGAGCGAGTGCGCGAGCGACAGCATCGCGGCGACGATGGCGCGGTCGTCGGCGTTGGTGGTGAGGCTCGCCACGAACCGCCGGTCGATCTTCAGCGCGTCGACGGTGAACTGCCGCAGCTGTCCGAACGAGCTGTAGCCGGTCCCGAAGTCGTCGATCGCGACGGTCACCCCGAGCGCGCTCAGCCCGCGCAGGGTCCGGTCGGCCGCGCGTTGGTCACGGACGACGTCACGCTCGGTGATCTCCAGGCCGAGGCCGGTGCCCGGCAGGCCGGTGCGGGCGAGGACGCCCGCCACCGTCGCGACGAACTCGGCGTCCATGATCTGGCTCGGGGTCACGTTGACGCGGACCCGGGGGAGCGCGGCCGGGTCCCAGCCGAACAGCTCGGCCCAGGCGGCCCACTGCTCGCAGGCCCGCTCGAGCACCCACCGGCCGAACCGCAACGAGTACGGGGACGTCTCGACGGTCTCGATGAAGGTGTCGGGGAGCAGCAGGCCGAGGGTCGGGTGGTTCCACCGGACCAGCGCCTCCGCGCCGAGCACCCGGGTCGACCGCAGGTCGACCTCCGGCTGGTAGTAGAGGACGAACTCGTCCTCGGCGAGCGCCCGCGGCAGCCGCAGCTCCACCTCGCCGCGGATCTCGTCGGCGCGGCGCATCGAGGCGTCGTAGACGACGGTCTGGGCACCTCCCCGTCGCTTGCCGACGAGCGCCGCCTGGGTCGAGCACCAGACCAGCTCCGCCGGGGACTTCGGGTGGGCGAGCGAGGTGGCGAAGCCGATCGTCGCGCTCCGGACGACCTCGGCGGCCTCGACGGCGGCGGCGTCCGGCTCGGGCGGTGTGGTGACGGCGGCCGGGTGCCGCGGCACGCGCACCCCGGTCGGGGACCGCAGGCCCGCGGCTTCGTTGGTCTGACCCGGCAGGACGGAGACCGGGCGTTGGACGGCCTCCTGCAGCCGTTCCCCGAGCGCGGTCAGTTCCCGGCCGGGCCCGAGATCGGGCAGCAGCGCGGTGAACTCGTCCCCGCCGAGCCGGCCGACCGACACCTCCTGGCCGAGGACCTCCCGGATCCGTGCCGCCACGACGCGCAGCAGCTGGTCGCCCGCCTCGGTGCCGTAGGTGGCGTTGACGGCCGTGGTCCGGTCGATGTCGAGGTAGAGCAGTGTGACGAGCCGCCCGGGATGGTCGGCGACCCAGGTGGCGAGCCGGTCGGCGAACGCGGTGCGGTTCAGCAGGCCGGTGAGCTCGTCGTGCGAGGCGACGTGCTCCAGCCGCGCGCCGGTCGCGATGCGGTCGGCCACCACGGCCGCCGAACTCACCACGGCGCGGGCCACCGCGAGGGCGGCCGTGGTGGC
>CAXUNA010000582.1:0-2841 GCA_964252095.1 uncultured Jatrophihabitans sp.
ACGAGCGACTGCTGCTGACGCCCCGCCTGCCCGACCGGCACGCGGCCGTCGGCGTCGTCGCCGACATCGAGCAGATCGGCCGCCTCCAGGGCGGCGCGCGCGGTGCGGTCGTCCGCGCCACCCAGCGCGCCCGGATCGGCGCCGGCACCACCGGCCCCGGCGCGGCGCTGTGGGTCGAGGTCGAGCCGGTCGAACCCCACGAGCCGAACGGGCGGGAGCGTGAGCTCGCCGCCGAGTACAAGACCGTCGTCGTCTCGGTCCTGCAGCGCCGCAACGCGTGGCAGATCATCGACAACGTCCAGGCCATGACCGACCCCTCGGCCATCGCCGACATGTCCGGTTACGCCAGCTACCTGTCCGACGAGAAGAAGCGCGAGCTGCTGGAGACGGTCGACGTCGCCGAGCGGCTCACCAAGGCGCTGACCTGGACCCGCGAGCACCTCGCCGAGCTCGACGTCGCCGAGCGCATCCGCGACGACGTCCGCGAGGGCATGGACAAGACCCAGCGGGAGTTCCTGCTCCGCCAGCAGCTCGCCGCCATCCGCAAGGAGCTCGGCGAGAACGAGCCCGACGGCAGCGACGACTACCGCGCCAAGGTCGAGGCGGCGAACCTCCCCGAGGCCGTGTTCACCGCGGCTCTGCGCGAGGTCGACCGGCTGGAGCGCAGCTCCGACCAGAGCCCCGAGTCCGGGTGGATCCGCACCTGGCTCGACACCGTGCTGGAGCTCCCGTGGAGCACCCGCACCGAGGACACCCACGACCTCAAGGGGGCGCGGGAGATCCTCGACGCCGACCACGAGGGCCTCGACGACGTCAAGGACCGGATCGTCGAGTACCTCGCCGTGCGCGCGCGTCGCGCCGAGCGCGGTCTCGAGGTCGTCGGCGGACGCGGCAGCGGTGCCGTGCTCGCCCTGATCGGCCCGCCCGGCGTCGGCAAGACGTCGATGGGCGAGTCGGTCGCCCGGGCCCTGGGCCGCAACTTCGTCCGCGTCGCCCTCGGCGGCGTCCGTGACGAGGCCGAGATCCGCGGTCACCGGCGCACCTACGTCGGCGCGCTGCCGGGTCGCATCGTCCGGGCCATCAAGGAGTCCGGCTCGATGAACCCGGTCGTCCTGCTCGACGAGATCGACAAGGTCGGTGCCGACTACCGCGGTGACCCCGCGGCGGCCCTGCTCGAGGTGCTCGACCCGGCGCAGAACCACACGTTCCGCGACCACTACCTCGACCTGGACCTCGACCTCTCCGACGTCGTGTTCCTCGCGACCGCCAACGTCGCCGACACCATCCCCGGCCCGTTGCTCGACCGCATGGAGCTGGTCAGCCTCGACGGCTACACCGAGGCGGAGAAGACCTCGATCGCCCGCAAGCATCTGCTGCCGCGTCAGCTGCAGAAGGCCGCGCTGGGTGAGGACGAGGTCGTCGTCACCGACGAGGTGTTCTCGCAGTTGGCCGCCGAGTACACCCGCGAGGCGGGCGTCCGGCAGCTGGAGCGCGCGATCGCGAAGATCCTGCGCAAGGCGGCGACCAAGCTCGGCAGCGGCACCACCGCGCCCGTGCTGGTCGACACCGACACGCTGAAGGACTTCCTCGGCCGGCCCCGGTTCACGCTGGAATCCGCCGAGCGCACCGCGGTTCCCGGTGTCGCCACCGGTCTCGCGGTCACCGGGGCGGGTGGTGACGTCCTGTTCATCGAGGCCGTCGTCCCCAGCGCGCCGGAGGCCGACGGCAAGGGTGGGCTCTCGCTCACCGGCCAGCTCGGTGACGTCATGAAGGAGTCGGCGCAGATCGCGGTGAGCTATCTCAAGGCGCACGGATCGGCCATCCCGGGCATCGCCGCGGCCGACGTCGCCCGGCTCGGCAACGGGGTGCACATCCACTTCCCGGCGGGTGCGGTGCCGAAGGACGGTCCGTCCGCGGGCGTCACGATGGTCACGGCGCTGTCGTCGCTGATCACCGGCCGTCCGGTGCGCTCGGACGTCGCGATGACCGGTGAGGTCACGCTCAACGGCCGGGTGCTCCCGATCGGCGGGGTGAAGCAGAAACTGCTCGCCGCCCACCGCGCGGGGCTCACGACGATCTTCCTGCCGGCCCGCAACGGCCCGGACCTGGACGACGTGCCGGCCGACGTGCTGGAGCAGCTCGACGTGCACCTCATGGAGGACGTGGCCGAGATCGTCGCCCTCGCCCTGGAGCCCGCCGCCGAGCAGGACGCGGTCGCCGCGGCCTGACCCGGTACCGGCTCCCCGATCCGTGTCGGAGGACCGCGGGCCGCCGAGGGTGGGTACCAGTTCCAGGTGACACACCGGGAAGCCGGCGGCCGGGCCGCGGGGGAGCGACGGTCGGACGCCGTCGTCGCGTTCCTCGACGGCTTCCTGCTGCCCGGGGAACCGGTGCTGGCCGCGGTGCGCGGCACGTTGCGGCGGCTGCCGGCGTGGGTCTTCGTGACCCAGGGGATCGTGGTGGTCGTCTCCGACGGCGAGTCCGTCGTCGTCGAGACGGCCGCCGTCCCGGCGCAGGGGGTCGGGTGGACCGCGTACGAGCACGCCGGTCACCACGAACTGCGGCTCGAGGTCGGGACGACGCAGCTGACGCTGGAGCAGATCGTGCCGCGCCGGCTCCGCGCGTTCGTCGTGTCCGCCGACGCGGTCGTCGCCTCGCTCGACGGCGGTCTCCCGCCGCGGGTGGCGGGCGTGCTGCGCGACCTCGCTCCGGCCGGCGCCGGGGTGCACCGTCCCGGGTCGTCGGGGCTCACGCCCCGCCTCGCCGGGTCCGACCTGTTCCAGGCCGTCGCGGGCGCCCTCACCCGCCCCGCCGACGTGAGCTTCCTCCTCGTGCTGGTCC
>CAXUNA010000583.1:0-2837 GCA_964252095.1 uncultured Jatrophihabitans sp.
GGGGGGGCGGGACGCACGGCACCGCCGCCCGCCCCGCAGCACTGCTGCATCGGTGTCGCCCCGGCAGCAGATCTGCAGCACTGCTGCACCGCACCCGCGGCGCGCGTTCAGCTGAACGCAGCAACTGATCGCCGTCGGAGAACAACGAGGAAAACCCCCTCGCGGGCTCGGGAAACCCGTCGTACGCTTTCGGTACACGAGAGAGGAGGTGGTCCAAGGAATGCATGCTCAACGGACTCGTGAGGTGACTGTCCGCTAGTCGCCCGTCTGGACCGCTGCTCGATATCCTTCGAGTGCCTCTCTCCGAGGTTCCTGAGCCCCACCGGCTCGCGAAACCCCCAGACCGGCGCCCGGCGAATTCCAGGCAGTCATCCGGCCCCCGAGCGTCGGCCTCGTCCACCGACCTCCTCGCAGCTCGCTGCGAGGTGTCCGCTCGGGGGCCGCTTCATGCCCTGAGATCGCCAGCGGCGCGCTCGCCCCGCGACCTACCATCGGGTGATGCCCGAGACCCTCCCGTCGCTCGCGCCGGCCGTCGCCGACGAGCTCGCCGCGCGGCTGCGCGGTCGGGGGCTGCGTCTCACCCAGCAGCGCCGCGACGTGCTCGCCGCTGTCCGCCACCTCGGCCACGCCACGCCGGAGCAGATCCACGCCACGGTCGGCGAGGCCGACCTCACCACCGTCTACCGGACCCTCGAGCTGCTCGAGGAGACCGGCTTCGTCCGGCACGCGCACCTGGGTCACGGGGCGCCGTCCTACCGCCCCGCCGACGACGACCACATCCACGTCGTGTGCCACCACTGCGGCCGCGTGCTCGACGTCGACGCGGACCTGGTCGACGAACTGGCCGCGAGCCTGCAGAACACCCAGGGTTTCCAGCTCGATCGCGGGCACTTCACCGTGTTCGGGAAGTGCGCGGACTGCGCGGCGGTTGTCCCCACGTGACAGCTGTGGCAGGAACCGGCCCCGACGCTCCCGTCGCCTCGCACCACGGCGACCCGTTCGGCGAGCAGCGCGCGATGAGCCGCGGGGCGGTCGTGGTCGACCGTTCGCACCGCGGCGTGCTCGTGGTCCCCGGCGCCGACCGGCTGTCCTGGCTGCACACCGTCAGCAGTCAGCACCTGTCGGGCCTGCGCGACGGCGACTCCTCGCAGGCGCTGGTGCTCTCCCCGAACGGCCACGTCGAGCAGCACTGGTGGGTCACCGAGCTCGACTCGGGAACAGGTGGCACGGTCTGGCTCGACGTCGAGCCCGACACCGCCCCCGCCGTCCTGAAGTACCTCACGATGATGCGGTTCATGCTGCGGGTGGAACCCGCCGACGTCACCGACGCCTGGGCCGTGCTCGCCGTGGTCGGGCCGACCGCGCCGCAGGTGCTGGTCGCCGCCGGACTGCCGCTGCCCGACGGCGACCTGCGCGCCGCCGCCCTCGCCGGCGGCGGGTTCGTACGCCGGCGTGACGGCGAGGAGTTCGACCTGGTCGTCCCCCGTGCCGGCCTCGCCGCCACCCGCCAGACGTTGCTCGACGCCGGCGCCCGTCCCGGCGGCACCTGGGCCTACGAGGCACGCCGGGTCGCCCGTCGCGAACCGCGGTTCGGCTTCGAGACCGACCACCGCACGCTGCCGCACGAGGTCTTCTGGATCGGCCGCGCCGTCCACCTGGACAAGGGCTGCTACCGCGGCCAGGAGACGGTCGCGCGCGTCCACAACCTCGGCAAGCCGCCCCGACGACTCGTGCTGCTGCACCTCGCCGGCGAGTCCGACGAGATGCCGGCGCCCGGCACCGCGGTCGAACTCGCGGGCAAGCAGGTCGGGTTCCTCGGCACCGCGGTCCAGCACCACGAGGACGGCCCGATCGCGCTCGCCGTGGTCAAGCGCAACGTCCCGGACGACGCCGTGCTCACGGTCGGTGCGAACACCGCCGCCATCGACAGCACGCCGTTCGACCTCCCGGAGGTCCCGGTCCACGCCGGCAAGACCTTCCGCTGAGCGACCCCGCAATCTGGGTGGTTCACCCGATTGTGAAGCCGTTCACGATTGCTAGCAGTGCGCTTGCAACAGCTAGCAGGACGTGGCACCGTGTTCCACATGGAGATCGACGGACTGGTGGGGCAGGCGCGTAACGCCGCTGCCACGCCGGCCGCCGCCGCCCAGACCATCGGGCACTTCATCCGCGAGCAGCGCGAGGCCGCCCAGGTCTCGGTCCGCCAGCTCGCGCAGCGGGCCGGGGTGTCGAACCCCTACCTGAGCCAGATCGAGCGCGGGCTGCGCAAGCCGTCCGCGGAGATCCTGCAGCAGATCGCGCACGGTCTGTCGATCTCGGCCGAGCAGCTCTACGCCCGCGCCGGGTTGCTCGAGACCCGCACCGCCCCCTCCGACGTCACCACGGCGATCCTCGCCGACGGCGCGCTGTCGGAGCGGCACAAGCACGTCCTCGTCGAGATCTACGAGTCGTTCCGGCAGGAATCCGCCAGCGGCCCGACCCCGTCCACCAGCACGACCAGCACCGACGTCCCCGTCGGAGAGGAGTGACAGCATGTCCATCACCACCGACCTCAAGAGCTACGCCGACGCCGCCGTCGAGACCGGCCGCAGCGTCATCAACGACGGCTTCGGCCAGAGCCGCACCGTCGTCAACGAGCGGCTGACCAAGCTCCGCTCCACGCTCGACGGCGGCATCGACGGTGCCGGTGCCCGCGCGGGCTCGCTCGCGGAGACCGCCACCGGCGTCGGCACCCAGGCCGTCGACCGGGCCCGCGTCGACGCGCTCGCCCCGGTCGGCGCCGTCCACTCCCTCGTCACCACGGTCCGGACCCGTCTGCAGGAGCTCCCGCCCGGGGC
>CAXUNA010000584.1:0-2831 GCA_964252095.1 uncultured Jatrophihabitans sp.
GCCGGCTCTCCGGCAGCACCGTGCTGCGCGAGCTCGAGTACCCGGTGACGTCGAGCGCGGCGAGGGCGGCGTCGGCCGCCTGCTGGCCGCCGCGATGACCACCGGGGCGCACGCCCTCGGAGCCCTCGCGGGCGAGGTCGCCCAGGTGTTCGGTGACCCAGGCGACGGTCGCCGCAGGATCCGCGGCGGGCGGGGGCGGCGTGGGCAGGACCGCCACGTTCAGCCCGTGATCCGCTGCGCCGCGAGCTTGCCGCTCACCAGCACCATCGGCACTCCGACGCCCGGTTGCACCCCGGAGCCGCACCGCACCAGGTTGCCGATCCGCGGGTCGAGCGTGCCGGGGCGGAACGGGCCGGTCTGCGCGAACGTGTGGGCCGCGGCGAACGGGGCGCCCGCGGCGAGGCCCATCGCCTCCCAGTCCGTGGGGGTCACGAGCCGCTCCACCTCGGTGGCCTCGGTGAACCCCTCGAGCCCACGGGCCCGCATCGTCGCGTGCATGTGCTCGCGGTAGCGCGGGCCGGCCGTCGGCCAGTCGATCGGGTCGGGGTGGTCGAGGTTCGGGGTGGGGAACAGCGTGTAGTAGGTCGCGTGCCCGGGCGGCGCGAGCGCCGGGTCGGTGTGCGACGGCGAGGTGACGAGGAACGACGGGTCGGACATCGGCACGCCGTCGTCGATGATCTCGGCGAACGTGCGGTCCCACTGCTCGCCGAAGAAGATGGTGTGGTGCCCGAGGTCGGGCTGCGGTGTGGTCGCGCCGGTGTGCATGACCACGCACGACGGTGAGTACGAGAGCTTGCGCGGCCCGCGGGTGGTGTAGCGGCTCGGGACGAACTCGGCCGGCAGCAGGGCGGGGTAGGCGAGCGGCGGGTCGGCGTTGAGCACGACGACGTCGGCGGGGATCCGTTCGCCGCTGGCGGTGATCACCGCGGTGGCACGGTCGCCGCTCATCTCGATGCGCCGGGCCGGGGTGGAGTACTTGATCTCGACGCCGTGCGCCTGCGCGACCTCGGCCATGACCTCGGGGACGCGGTGCATGCCGCCCTCGGGGAAGAACACGCCGGAGACGCAGTCGAAGTAGGTGATGACCGAGTAGATGGCGAGGGCGTCAGACGGCGCGAGCCCCGCGTACATCGCCTGGAACGAGAACAGCCGTCGGAGCCGGTCGTCCTGCACGAAGTCGCCGATGACGCCGGAGAGCTTGCGCATCGCGCCCATCCGCACCAGCTGCAGCAGGGCGGGACCGACGAGCGAGGCGGGGGAGTCGAGGTTGCGCGCGATGAAGTGCGGCATCTCGACGTCGAACATCTTCGTCAGGTACGCGACCAGCTCGCGGTACCCCGCGGCGTCGGCGCTGCTGCACTGTGCACCGATCTCGTCGACCATGGCGTCGAGGTCGGTGTGGACGTGCAGCCGCGAGCCGTCGGCGAACCGGCCCTGGTAGGCGGGGTCGAGCCGGTGCAGCACCACGTGCTCGGACAACTTCTCGCCGACCGCGCCGAGCGCCTCGTCGACGAGTTCCGGCATGGTCAGCACGGTCGGTCCGGTGTCGAAGCGGTAGCCACCCTCGGCGTGCACGCCGGCGCGTCCGCCCGGCACGGCCTCCCGCTCGAGGATCGTGACCTGACGGCCGGCGCCGGCGAGGTGGAGGGCCGCGGCGAGGCCGCCGAGACCGGCGCCGATGACGACGATCCGGTCGGTCGGACCGGTCACCCGCCGGTGGGTACGAGCGGGGTTGAACACGTTCGAGACAGTACGCTGCGGCAGTGACCTCGGGCGCCCGCACCATGCGCGACGTGCTGGCCTCCGGGCGGCCGTCGTTCTCCTTCGAGTTCCTGCCGCCCAAGACGGCGGAGGAGACCGCGCTGCTCTGGAAGACGGTCCGGGAGCTCGAACCGCTGCGGCCGGACTTCGTGTCCGTGACCTACGGCGCGGGCGGCACCACCCGCGACAACACCATCGCCATCACCGAGAAGATCGCCACCGACACCACCCTGCTGCCGGTCGCGCACCTCACCGCGGTCAACCACTCGCTCGCCGAGCTGCGGACCATCGTCGGCCGGCTCGCCGACGCCGGTGTGGTCGACGTCCTGGCGCTGCGCGGTGACCCGCCGGGCGACGTCGAGGGCGACTGGGTCAAGCACCCCGAGGGCGTCGAGTACGCGTCCGAGCTCGTCGCGCTCGTGCGGGCGGCCGGGACCTTCTCCGTCGGGGTCGCGGCGTTCCCGTTCAAGCACCCGCGTTCGGCGACGGTCGAGGACGACACCCGCTGGTTCGTCGAGAAGTGCCGCGCCGGCGCCGAGTACGCGATCACCCAGATGTTCTTCGAGGCCGACGACTACCTGCGGCTGCGGGACCGGGTGGCCGCGGCCGGCTGCGACGTCCCGATCATCGCCGGGGTCATGCCCGTGACGACGATGGGAACGATCGAACGCGCGCCCAAGCTGTCGGGAGCGCCGTTCCCCCCGGCCCTCGCGGCGAAGTTCGAGGCCGTCGCAGCCGACAAGAAGGCGGTCCGCGCGCTCGGCATCGAGGAGTTGTCGAGGCTCGCCCAGCGGTTGCTCGACGAGGGCGTACCCGGCCTGCACTTCATCACCTTCAACCGCTCCACCGCGACCCGGGACGTGTGGGCCAACCTGGGCGCGTCGGCGATCCGCGACTGAGGTGACGACGGACGGCGACGTCCTCGCCGCACGCTGGGCCGCCCGGCACCCGGGGTTCGCGGTCCGAGGTGGCGTGCTCGGCGGGTGGCTGCGGCTGATGTGGACCCTCGCCCGGCCGCTGGCGGCGGCCGGGGTACCACCCGACGTCGTGACGGTGGCGGGGGCCGCGGT
>CAXUNA010000585.1:0-2830 GCA_964252095.1 uncultured Jatrophihabitans sp.
TGCCCGCCGCGGGCGCCGGTCCGGCCGGCGTGAAACCGCCGGCGGAGCTGGCGCCGGTGTACGGCGTCGACCCGAACACGCCGACCACCCAGGTGGTCGCCGTGGTCGCGGCGTACGGGAACCCGAAGATCGCGACCGACCTCGCCACGTTCGACCGGCGGTACGGCCTCGCGCCGGAGACGGCGACGTCGTTCGCCGTCGACAACCAGCGCGGGAAGAAGACGCCCCTGCCGGCGCTGCGCACCGACTGGGCGGGCGAGCAGACCCTCGACGTCCAGGCGGTCCGCGGCATGTGCCACACGTGCCGGATCGTGCTCGTCCAGGCCGACTCCGACGCCGACGCCGACCTCGCGGTCGCCGAGAACCGGGCCGTCCTGCTCGGCGCGACCGTGGTCACCAACTCGTTCGGTGAGGCCGAGCCGATCGGCCGCCCGATCGACCCGGCGATTGTCGCCGCGTTCCGCCACCCGGGTGTCGTCATCACCGCGGGCTCCGGCGACGACGGCTGGAACAGCTGGGACCTCACGAACGCCGGCCTGCCGGCGGCGGACGCGCCGTTCTACCCGGCGTCGCTCGCCACGGTGGTCTCGGTCGGCGGCACCTCGCTGCTCACCGACGGCAGCGGCGGACGCAGCTCGGAGACGGTCTGGAACGGCAACGGCCCCTCGGACCTGCTCGGCCAGCTCATCCCGCTCCCGTTCAACGCCACCGGCGGCGGGTGCAGCCGCCACGCCGTCGCCAAGCCGTGGCAGCGGGCGGTCGCCGGGTGGGCGCAGACCGGCTGCGGGACGTTCCGGCTCTCGGCCGACGTCAGCGCCGTCGGCGATCCCTCGACCGGCTACGACGTCTACAACTCCTACGCGGCCGACGGGCTCACCGGCGCGACGACGCCGAGCTGGCAGACCGCGGGCGGGACCTCGCTGTCCGGCCCGCTGGTCGCGGGCATGTGGGCGCTCGCCGGCGGTTCCGGGGGCGCCGCGTACCCGGCGGCGTCGCTGTACGCCCACCTGACCGACGCCGTCGCGACGCGGCCGTACGACGTCACGACCGGCGGGAGCGGCTGGTGCGGGGGCGACCCGCCGGGGTCGTGCCGGACGTACGACACCGACCAGGCCCCGAACACCCTCGGCCTCGGGGTCCTCGACTGCGAGTTCCTGCCGGCCTCGGCCAAGCTCAGCCGCAAGCCGCTCGCCTGCACGGCGGGGGTCGGCTACGACGGCCCGTCCGGCGTCGGCACCCCGCACGGGCTCGCGATGTTCCGGCCGGTCGCCACGGGCGGTGCCCGGTGACCACCTGCTCCCGCCTCGAGGAGCTCTACGTCGCGACGCTCGCCGACCGGTGGGGGCTGGCGTGCGAGGTCGAGGCTCCGGGCTTCCTGCTCGTGCGCGTCGCCGACCGGCAGTGCTTCGTCCTGCTCGACCCCGACGACCCGGGCTTCCTCCGGCTGGGGACGACCCATCTGCTCCCGGCGGGGACCCCGCTGCCCTCGACCACCGCGGCGATCGAGCGCGTCAACCGCCGCTGCCCCGGCGTCAAGGCCACGATCGCCGAGGACCGTGACGTGCTCGTGTTCGCCGCGGAGATGGTGGTCGCGGCCGACGGGTGCCTGCCGACGAGCTCGCACCTGACGGCGGTCCTGGGGCGGATGCTCGACGCCCTGATCGACGCTGTCGCCGCGTTCGACGACGACCTCGTCCTGCGCGCGCTCGAGGGCGCGCGCGTCTGAGAGGGTCTCAGCCGACCATCGCGCCGTACATCGTCGACCGTTGCACCAGGGGACGATCGACGGACGACGCGATGGCGCGGAGGCCGTCGACGTCGAGCACCTGCCCGTGGGTCGCGCCCGCGGCCCGGCTGATGTTCTCCTCCATGAGCGTGCCGCCGAGGTCGTTGACTCCCGCACGCAGCAACTGCGAGGCACCGGCCGGGCCGAGCTTCACCCACGAGGCCTGGATGTTCGGGATGAGGCCGTCGTACGCCAGGCGGGCGACGGCGTGCACGAGCACGACCTCGCGCCAGGTCGGGCCGCGGCGGGCGCGGCGCTTGAGGTAGATCGGCGCGGCCATGTGCACGAACGGCAACCCGACGAACTCGGTGAACCCGCCGGTCTCCTCCTGCAGGTCACGGGTGACGACCATGTGCCTCGCCCAGTGCCGCGGCGTCTCGACCGCACCGAACATCATCGTGACGTTGCTGCGCAGGCCGATCCCGTGTGCCGTGCGGTGCGCGTCGAGCCACTCCTGGGTCGTGATCTTGTCCGGGCAGAGGATGGCCCGCATGTCGTCGGACAGGATCTCGGCGGCCGTGCCGGGCAACGTCTTGAGGCCGGCCTCCTTCAACCGCGTGAGGTACGACGCCAGCGGCTCGTTCAACCGCCGTGCCCCCTCGGTGACCTCGAGTGCGGTGAACCCGTGCACGTGCATCTCCGGCACGGCCTCGTGCACGGCCCGGGTGACGTCGACGTAGAAGTTGCCGTCGAAGCTGGGGTGGATCCCGCCCTGCAGGCAGACCTCGGTGGCGCCGAGTTCGGCCGCCTCGCGCACGCGGTCGGCGATCTGGTCGAACGTCAGCAGGTACGGCGTCCCGCGCAGGTTCAGCGACAGCGGACCCTTGGAGAAACCACAGAAGGTGCACTTGAAGGTGCACACGTTCGTGTAGTTGATGTTGCGGTTGACCACGTACGTGACGTCGTCACCGACCGCCCGGCGCCGGAACTCGTCGGCGAGTTCGGCCACCGCGGCGACCTCGCGCCCGCGGGCACGGAACAGGACGGTCAGCGCGTCCTCGTCGAGCCGGTCGCCCGCCGCGGCCGCCCGCAGCACCGCGGCGA
>CAXUNA010000586.1:0-2829 GCA_964252095.1 uncultured Jatrophihabitans sp.
GCTGCGAGGGCGGCGACCAGCGCGGCGTAGCCGAAGTCGTACCGCCGGCCGGGACGACGGCCACCCGCCGCCTCGTGCCCACGCAGTTCGGTGACCGCGACGTGCACGCCGGCCTCGGCCAGGGCCGCGGCGAACGGCGCGTAGTACGCCGCGCGCATCCCCATCGCGGGGACGAGCACCAGCACGGGAGCGGCAGGGTCCGCGACGACGGACAGCGTGACGGTGGCGGAACTCGTCCCCGTCCGGGCGACCGGGACGGAACGCGGCGCGGTCATCGGCGCGCGGGCGGCGCGGCGGCGGTCAGCGCTGGCCGGTGAACAGCCGGAACAGGATGTAGACCGAGACCCCGGTGATGACCGCGAAGGTCGCGATCAGCAGGACGAGGTAGAAGGTCTCGAGGGCGTTCACGCCCCGAACCCTAACCCGCCCGGGCCGGACACGACGACGGGCCGGGCACGCGCTGCCATCGGTTCATCAGCGTGTGCACCGGCCCGTCGTGGGGTCGTGCGGGCGAACTCAGCCGAGCGAGGCCGCGACCTCGACGATCCCCGGCTCGAGGGCGTGCACCTCGCGGCGCACCGAGCCCTCGCGCGAGAGCACCGAGACCGTCCAGGCGCCCGGGGCGGCGAAGAAGCGGAACTCCCCGCCGTCGCCCGAGACGACCTCGGCCACGAACTCGCCCGAGGCGTCGAGCAGCCGGACGTACGCGCCGGCCACCGCGTTCTCACCCTTGGTGACGGCTCCGGTGATCACGGTCTCCTTGGACAGGTCGATGCCCGGGGGCAGGTCGGCCGTCTGCTTCGGCGGGGCGCACACGGGCTCAGACGTCCTTCTGCACGGGAACGCCGACGAGGGACCCGTACTCGGTCCACGAACCGTCGTAGTTCTTGATGTTGGTCTCGCCGAGCAGCTCGTGCACCGCGAACCAGCTGTGGCTCGAGCGCTCGCCGATGCGGCAGTAGGCGATGGTGTCCTTGCTGAAGTCGACGCCGGCCTCGTCGTAGATGGCGCGGATCTCGTCGTCGGTCTTGAAGGTGCCGTCCTCGTTCGCGGTCTTGCTCCACGGGACGTTCACCGCGCCGGGGATGTGGCCCGCGCGCTGGCTCTGCTCCTGCGGCAGGTGCGCCGGCGCGAGCAGCTTGCCGCTGAACTCGTCGGGCGACCGGATGTCGAGGAAGTTGCGCTCGCCGATCGAGGCGAGGACCTCGTCGCGCTTGGCGCGGATCGAGGAGTCCTGCTCCTTCGCCGTGTACTGCGTGGCCGGGCGGGAGACCTCGTCCTTGGACAGCTCGCGGCCGTCGAGCTCCCACTTCTTGCGGCCACCGTCGATGAGCTTGACGTTCTCGTGGCCGTACAGCTTGAGGTACCAGTACGCGTAGGCCGCGAACCAGTTGTTGTTGCCGCCGTAGAGCAGGATCGTGTCGTCGTTCGCGATGCCCTTGGCCGAGAGCAGCGCCTCGAGCTGCTCCTTGTTCACGAAGTCGCGGCGGACCTGGTCCTGGAGGTCCTGCTTCCAGTCCAGCTTCACCGCCCCGCGGATGTGGCCACCGTCGTACGCGGTGGTGTCCTCGTCGACCTCGACGAAGACGGTGTTCGGGGCGTCGAGGTTGTCCTCGGCCCACTGGGTGGAGACGAGCACGTCGGCGCGGCTCATGGCAGATCACTCCTGTGTGGTTGGTGGGTGGAGATGTCCGGGACCGCACGCGTCACGGCTGGCCGGACGACGGCGGGGTGCTGCGGAGCAGCGGAGGGGTGGCCTCAGGCGGCGACGGGACGACAGAGCGCGCTGTCAGTCCGGCAGAGGTCGACGGCCCGGCGCACGGTCAGCAGCGTGCGCGACGCGGTCATCACGAGCCCGAGGGTAGCGGGATCGCGCCACCCGGTGGTGACGAGGCCGTCATCCGGCCGTCACACCGGGCTCAGCCGGCGTCGATGGTGAGGCCGGTGCCGCCGACGGCCACGTGCAGCCCGTCGGCCTGCGCCGTCACCGACCGAAGCTTCAGTCCGTAGGGCAGCGCCGGGAGCGCCACCTGGTTCTGCAGGTACTTCGTGATGTACGAGAGCGCGAAGTCCGGCAGCGAGACCCCGGCGACCCGGATGCCGTCGACGGAGAGGTCGAGCCCGTCGCCCGCGGGGTTTGCAGCGACCCGGCCGTCGGCGACGACGTCGAACGTCTCGTCGACGAACAGCACCTTGACCCGCACGGGCGCGGTGACGGTGAGCTTCCCGTCCTTCTCGGCGATCGTCAGCCCGTCGATGCCGGTCTGGCGGGCGAATTCCGCGTAGGAGACGACGACGCTGCCGTCCGCCGTGTCGACCGGGATCGACCTGACCTCGCCGCCCAGGACGTCGGTGAGCGGCACGTGCACGCCCCGCAGGTCGGCGTGGAACCGGACGTCGCGCAGCGAACCCAGGGTCAGGCCCGAGCCGTCGACCGTGATGTGCCGGTAGTTGCCTGCGACCGCCTGGGTGAGGAACGGGAAGCCGTCGGCGGTGACGTCCGGCGGCGAGGTGAACGGCGCCTGCCCGCCCAACTTGGCCGCGACGGTCTTCTCGGCGTACGAGAGCGCGACCCGGTCACCGACCACCAGGGCACCGACGACCAGCACCACCAGGACGAGCAGCACCCACGGCCACCGGCGGCGGCGGCGACGCGCCGGCGCCGACGCGTGGTCCTCAGCCACCCAGGGCAACGGTGAGCAGGTACCCGACCGGGGCGGAGATCGCGAACGCCCAGAGCGTGGCGGCGATCGGCTGCAGCCGCCGGGGCCAGACGGAGAGGGGGACGGCGCGGGCGTCGACCTCGACGAGCACCTCCTCCTCGGCGAG
>CAXUNA010000587.1:0-2824 GCA_964252095.1 uncultured Jatrophihabitans sp.
GTGGTGCCACGAGACCGCGAGGTAGACCGCACCCGCCACCAGCACGCACAACGCCCCGGCGCCGAGTAGGATCCGCTGGATCAGCGGGCCGCGGTCGGGCCGGGGCGTGGGGTCGTCCGTCGCGGTCTGGTGCGTGGGGGGCCGGCTCGTCGGGCCTTGGGGCCGGAACTGCGGGGCGACCGGTGCGGTCACGATGGACTCCTCGGGTGGGTCGGTGGGTTCCCTCCAGCCTGGTTCGGACGGGCTCCCGGCACCGCCGTGCGGGTACTCGACCCCGCTGGGTAGTTGTGCTCAGATGGGCGGGTGACGACCGCGGCCGCCCGCCCGCCGACCGCGCCGGCGCGGATCGAGGGGGAGGGGCTCGTCCTCCGGGGCTACCTGCCCGACGATGAACCGTTGCTCGAGGCAGCGTTCCACGATCCGGAGATCCGGCGGTGGAACCCGTTGATCGACCGGGGGCAGCAGGTGGCGGACTGGCGGCGCCGGCGGGCCGACTGGTCGGACGGCACACACGCGTCGTGGGCGGTCACGGATTCCGGCGACGGCCGGTTGCTGGGTGACGTGTCGCTGCACGACCTGGACCCCGCGCAGGGCGACGCCGAGCTCGGCTACACCGTGTGGCCGGGTGAGCGCGGACGCGGGGTGGCCAGACGGGCGGTCGCCGTGGCGGTGCGGTACGCCTTCGAGGACCTGGGGTTCTTCCGGATCCAGCTCTACCACGCCGTCGACAACGTTGCATCATGCAACGCGGCGCTGGCGGCCGGATTCCGGCTCGAGGGCACGCTGCGGCAGTCGTACCGCTACGGCGACGGCGAACGCCACGACGAACACCTGCACGCCCGCCTCGCCACCGATTGAGAACCCTCCGGCCCCGATTCTGCGAGATCTGGCGTCATGGTGACGCCGTATCTCGCAAGATCGCGGCTCGGGGGGACTACTCGCCGGTCACGCCGTCGACCGCCTCGCGGAGCAGATCGGCGTGGCCGTTGTGCCGGGCGATCTCCTCGATCATGTGGCCGATGATCCAGCGGAGAGTGGGCAGTTCACCCGAACGCATCGGCTTCGCGGCGAGCTGGGAGGCGTCGTCACAGGCGCCGACGATCGCCCGGCTGCGGTCGCAGGCGCCGATGTAGAGCTCGCGCAGTTCGTTGCCGTCCTGCTCCAGCGCGGTGCGGAACTCCCACTCCGGGTCGGCGTCGAAGTCGACCGACGACCACGGCTCGATCACCTCGACGCCCGCGAACCGGTGGCCGAACCACCAGTCCTCGTTGAGCGCCCCGTGCTTGAGCAGGCCGGCGAGCGTGAGGGACGACGACGGCAGCCGCACCCGCAGCTGCTCGTCGGTCAGCCCCTCGCACTTGCTGAGCAACGTGTTCCGCTGGAAGTCGAGGAACCCCGAGAAGGTCGGGAGTTCGCCCGCCACGAACGGTGGGTCAGCGCGGTCCATCCGCGAACCCTGTCACGACAGACGCTCGATCACCATCGCCATTCCCTGGCCGCCGCCGACGCACATGGTCTCCAGCCCGATGGTCTTGTCGTGGGTCTGCAGCGAGTTGATGAGCGTGGTCGTGATGCGGGCGCCGGTGCTGCCGAACGGGTGCCCCACCGCGATCGCGCCACCGTTGACGTTGAGCTTCTCGATGTCGATGCCGAGCTCGCGGTACGACGGGATCACCTGGGCCGCGAAGGCCTCGTTGATCTCGACCAGGTCGACGTCGTCGATGGTCAGGCCGGCCCGCTTCAGCGCCTGCTCGGACGCCGCGACCGGGCCGAGGCCCATGATCTCCGGCGAGAGGCCGGTGACGCCGGTGGAGACGATCCGGGCGAGCGGGGTGAGGCCCAGTTCGGCGGCCTTGGTGTCGCTCATGATCACCAGGGCCGACGCGCCGTCGTTGAGCGGGCAGGCGTTGCCCGCGGTGACCCGGCCGTCCGGGCGGAACACCGGCTTGAGCTTCGCGATGCCCTCGTAGGTGGTGCCGGCGCGGGGGCCGTCGTCGGCGCTGACCAGCCCGTCCGGGGTGACGACCGGCGTGATCTCGCGGGCCCAGAAGCCGTTCGCGATCGCCTTCTCGGCGAGGTTCTGCGACCGGACCGCGAACTCGTCCATCTCCTCGCGCGAGACACCCTTGAGCAGCGCGAGGTTCTCGGCGGTCTGGCCCATCGGGATGTAGACGTCCGGCAGCGCGGCGGTGCCCTCGTGGTGGCCGAGCCGCGGGTCGCGCCAGTACTCGGCGCCGTTGGCGGTGACCTCGGCGGTGCGCTCCTGCGCCTCGTCGAACAACGGGTTCTTGGTGTCCGGCAGGCCGTCGGACGAGCCCTTCACGAACCGCGACACCGTCTCGACGCCGGCACTGATGAACACGTCGCCCTCGCCCGCCTTGATGGCGTGCAGCGCCATCCGCGTGGTCTGCAGCGACGACGAGCAGTAGCGGGTGATCGTCGTTCCGGGCAGGTGGTCGTACCCGAGCAGCACGGCGACGACCCGGCCGAGGTTGTAACCCTGTTCCCCGCCCGGCAGCCCGCAGCCCAGCATGAGGTCGTCGATGTCGCGGGGGTCGAGCTCCGGCACCTTGTCGAGGGCGGACCGGACGATCTGCGCCGCGAGGTCGTCGGGACGCACGTCCTTCAACGAACCCTTGCCGGCACGCCCGATCGGCGAGCGGGCGGTGGCGACGATGACGGCTTCGGGCAAGGGGAACCTCCGTGGTGTTGGTGGTGCTCAGTGGGGCGACGACGGCGCGAGCGCGTCGCCGAAGGAGTCGGTGTCGTCGGCCGGTGGGGCCGGGACGTCGTCGGTGGTCTGGCGGCGGATGATCCGCGCCCA
>CAXUNA010000588.1:0-2821 GCA_964252095.1 uncultured Jatrophihabitans sp.
CCCGGCACACATCTGTAGTCGGATCGCGCCCGGCCACCCGCTCCCGCGATCCAGCCGCACATGTGTGCGCAGATCGCGCCCGCTACACGACCCTCCGCCTGACGTGCATAATGGGAACCGTTCCCACTTTCATCGACGCGCGAGGCGAGGTACCAGGGTGACGAGGTCGACGGTGCGGGTGGTGCTCACCGGGCTGGTGGGTGTCGTGGCGGCGGCCGCGCTGGCGGGATGTTCGTCCGGCGGCTCGGGAGCCGCGGACGGCAAGGTCTCGCTGGTCGCCTCCACCGACGTCTGGGGCCACATCGCCGAGCAGGTCGGCGGGGACCGGGTCGACGTCACCTCGATCATCACCGACCCGGCGGCCGACCCGCACTCCTACGAGGCGGACACCAAGGTCAAGCTGGCGATCTCCAAGGCGGCGGTCGTGGTCGAGAACGGCGGCGGCTACGACGACTTCGTCGACACCCTGCTGGACTCCGTCGACACCAAGCCCTCGGTCGTCAACGCCGTCGAGGTGTCCGGCAAGCAGGCGCTGGCCGGCGAACTCAACGAGCACGTCTGGTACGACTTCCCGACCGTGGCGAAGGTGGCGTCGTCCATCGCCGACGCCCTGGGCGAGGCCGACCCCGCCGACGCGGGCACGTTCCGGTCCAACGCCGCGGCGTTCACGGCGGAGCTGGCGCCGCTCGAGGCCACCGAGGCGGCGGTCAAGGCGGCGCACGCGGGTGCGGGCGTGGCGATCACCGAGCCGGTGCCGCTGTACCTCCTCCAGGCGTGCGGCCTGGACAACCTCACGCCGCCCGCGTTCAGCGAGGCGATCGAGGAGGGGTCCGGCGTGTCCGCCTCGGTCCTCAACCAGACGCTGACGTTGATCCGGTCGAAGAAGGTCGTCCTGCTCGCCTACAACGAGCAGACGAGCGGCCCCGAGACCGAGCGGGTGCTCGGCGCCGCCAGGAGTGCGGGAGTGGGAGTGGTTCCCGTCACCGAAACGCTTCCCGCGGGCAAGGACTACCTTGCGTGGATGAAGGACAACGTCGACGCGGTGCAGTCGGCGCTCGCGAGCTGACCACCCGACCGGCTTCCTGGAGTGACCCCGTGACCGACCATCCCGTGCTCCGACTGCGCGGCGCCGCAGCGGGATTCGGCAACCGCACGCTGTGGTCCGGCCTCGATCTCGACGTCGCCCGCGGCGAGTTCCTCGCCGTGCTCGGTGCGAACGGCACCGGCAAGACCACGCTGCTGCGCAGCGTCCTGGGCCTGCAGGGGCTGCGCGCGGGCACCCTCGAGATCGACGGCCGGCCACCACGCCGGGGGAGCAGCGCCGTCGGGTACGTCCCGCAGGAGCGCACGCTCGACCCGCGCGCCCCGATCGTCGCGCGTGAGTTCGTCGCACTCGGGCTCGACGGCAACCGCTGGGGCTTCGGCTGGCCGTCGGCCCGTCGTCGTCGCGCCGTCGCCGCCGCCCTGGCCCGCGCCCGGGCGCACGCCTTGGCGCACCCCCCGCTCGGGAACCACACCCGTGGCGAGGGGCCGCGGGTGCGGATCGCGCAGGCGGTCGCCACCGACCCGTCGCTGCTGCTGTGCGACGAACCGCTGGTCAGCCTCGACCTGCGTGGGCAGGCGGAGGTCGCCGCGCTGATCGACCGGCGCCGCACGGAGCACGGCACGGCCGTGGTGTTCGTGACGCACGAGATCAACCCCGTGCTGCCGTACGTCGACCGGGTGCTCTACCTCGCAGGCGGCCGCTTCAAGCTCGGCACCGTCGACGAGGTGATGACCTCGGCGAGCCTCACCGCGCTCTACGACTCACCGGTCGAGGTCATCCGGTCGTCCGGCCGCATCCTGGTGGCCGGCATGCCCGACCACCACGCGACCCACCACGACCACGACAGCCACCGCGCGCACGACGCGTCGTTCGAGGAGGTCTAGGCCGTGACGACGGATCTGTGGTCCAAGGTCTTCGACTTCTCCGACTACGGCGAGCTGGTCGGACTCGTGCACAACTCGATCATCGCCGGCGCCGTGCTCGGTGTCGTGGGTGGCGTCATCAGTGTGTTCGTCATGTACCGCGACCTGCCGTTCGCCGTGCACGGGGCGAGCGAGCTGTCGTTCGCGGGCGCCGCGGGTTTCCTGCTGCTCGGCTTCAACGTCGTCATCGGGTCGCTGGTCGGAGCGTTGCTGGCTGCAACGATCATCGGGTGGCTCGGGATCAGGGCGCGCGACCGCAACTCGGTGATCGGCGTCCTGATGCCGTTCGGGCTCGGGCTCGGGGTGCTGTTCCTCGCGCTCTACCAGGGCCGGTCGGCCAACAAGTTCGGCCTGCTGACCGGGCAGATCGTCGCGGTCGACTCGCCGCAGCTGGTCGCGCTCATCGTCATCGGCGTGGTGGTGCTCGCCGCCCTCGCCGTGATGTGGCGCCCGCTGGTGTTCGCGAGCCTCGACCCCGAGGTGGCCGCGGCCCGTGGCGTGCCGGTCCGGCTGTTGTCACCGCTGTTCATGCTCGTGCTCGGCGCGACGGTCGCCGCCGCCGTCCAGGTGGTCGGGGCGCTGCTCGTGCTGTCGGTGGTGTGCACCCCCGGCGCGGCCGCGCTGTGGGTCACGACCCGACGCAGCCGCACCGTCCTGCTGTCGGTGACGTTCGGCGTGGTCTCGGTGGTGGGCGGGATCCTGCTCGCCCTCGGCGGAGCGCTGCCGATCAGCCCGTACATCACGACGATCTCGTTCCTCTGCTACCTCGGGTGCCGGGTCACGGCGTGGGTCCGTGGCCGTCGCGCGTCACGGCCCCGGCCGCCCGCCGGCCGTTCCGCCGACGACCCGGCGC
>CAXUNA010000589.1:0-2817 GCA_964252095.1 uncultured Jatrophihabitans sp.
GCCACGTCGTCGTCGAGGTCGGGCAGCACGTTGCCGACGTGCGCCGCCAGCCCGAGCAACGCGCCGGTCACCGGTGCCCACCACGGCGGCCACGGGTGTCCCGGCAGCGCGAGGTACGGCGCCGCGGGCAGCGCGCCGAAGCCGACCGCGTACGCGGCACCGGACCACCAGGTCGCCTTCAACCCGAGGTCGTACGCCAGCCCCGCCGCGACCAGCAGCAGCGCCGCGACCCCCGCGCGCCAGCCCAGCAGGAACGACAGCACGACCGTCACCGGGACGACCACCAGCACGGCGGTCCGGAGTACCGCCGGCGTCACCGCGCCCCGTGCCGCCGGCTTGTCCCGCCGTCCGGAGGCACGGTCGCGATCGGCGTCGAGGGCGTCGTTGGCCCAGCCGATCGCGAGCTGTCCGGACAGCACCGCACCGCCGAGCACGACGACGTCGAGGGCGCCGAGACCCACCCCCGCCCCCAGCAGCACGGCCAGCAGGGTGACCGCGACCGTCGGGCCGGGGTGGCACGAAGCCGCCAGCGCACGGAACACCTCGCGAACGGTACGGGCGCGGGGGCCTCGAACATGTTCAACCCACGTACCGTGGGCGGGGTGACGTCGGTTGCTGCGGTCCACGGGGTCGTGCCGCCCCACCGGTACGAGCAGGCCGAGCTCACCGCGCTGTTCGCGCGGCTGTGTCTGCCCGAGGGTCGCACCCGCGCGGTCGCCGCCCGGATCCACGGCAACGCGGGGGTCAGCACCCGTCACCTCGCCCTGCCGATCGAGCGCTACGAGGACCTCACCGACTTCGGCGCCAGCAACGACGCCTTCCTCGACGTCGGCGTCGGGCTCGGGTCCGATGCCGTGGCGGGCGCGCTGGAGGAGGCCGGGCTGGAGCCCACCGACGTCGACCTCATCATCTCGACGACCGTCACCGGCGTGGCCGTGCCGTCGCTCGACGCCCGGATCGCGGCCAAGCTCGGCATGCGCCCCGACGTCAAGCGGATCCCCATGCTGGGCCTGGGCTGCGTCGCGGGTGCCGCGGGCATCGCCCGGTTGCACGACCACCTGATCGGGCACCCCGACGACGTCGCGGTCCTCGTCTCGGTCGAACTCTGCTCGCTCACGGTGCAACGATCCGATCCGAGCGCCGCGAACATGGTGGCGAGCGGCCTGTTCGGCGACGGTGCCGCGGCGGTCGTCGCGGTCGGTGCGAACCGCGCCGCCGGCACCGCCGGGCCGCAGGTGGTCGACTCCCGTTCGCATCTCTACCCCGACACCGAGCGGGCCATGGGGTGGGACGTCGGCAGCGGCGGGATGAAGATCGTGCTCGGTGCCGAGGTCCCCGAGCTCGTGCACGAGTACCTCGGTGACGACGTCCGTGGGCTGCTCGCCGATCACGGTCTGCAGGTCGGGGACATCGCCCGCTGGATCAGCCACCCCGGCGGTCCGAAGGTCATCGAGGCCATCGAGTCGGTGCTCGGCCTGCACCACCACGATCTCGCCGTGACCTGGGATTCCCTCGACCGCATCGGCAACCTGTCCTCCGCCTCGGTGCTGCACGTCCTGCGCGACACCCTGCGCGACCGGCCCGCCGCGCCCGGCGACTGGGGCGTGGTCATGGCGATGGGCCCGGGCTTCTGTTCCGAACTCGTGCTCGTGCGGTGGTGACCCCGTCGTGATCGCGTACACCGTGCTGGTGCTCGCCGTCGGCGTGGAACGGCTCGCCGAGTTGGTGGTCGCGAAACGCAACCTGGCGTGGGCGCTCGCCCGCGGCGGCCGGGAAGCCGGGTTCTCGCACTACCCCGTCATGGTCTTCCTGCACACCGGCCTGCTCGCGGGCTGCCTGCTCGAGGTGGGCCTGGGCGACCGGCCGTTCCTGCCGGCCCTCGGCTGGCCGATGTTCGCGATCGTCCTCGGATCGCAGGCGTTGCGCTGGTGGTGCATCCGCACCCTCGGGCCGCAGTGGAACACCCGGGTGATCGTGGTGCCGGGGTTGCCGTTGGTCAGCGGCGGACCGTACAAGCTGTTCCGCCACCCCAACTACGTCGCCGTCGTCGCCGAAGGCGCCGCCCTGCCACTGGTGCACAGTGCCTGGATCACGGCGCTTGTGTTCACCCTCGCGAACGCCGTGCTGCTGACGGTGCGCATCCGGATCGAGAACCGTGCTCTCGTCGCGGCGTGACGTCCTCGTCGTCGGCGCCGGGCCCGTCGGCCTGGTGACGGCGGTGCTCGCCGCCCGCGCCGGCCTCGACGTCGCCGTCCTCGAGAAGCGCGACGGCGTCCAGGACAAGGCCTGCGGTGAAGGGCTGATGCCCGGCGCCGTGCGCGCCCTCGCCGGGATCGGCGTCGAACCGTCCGGGCACCCGTTCACCGGGATCACGTACCGGCAGGGCGACCACGCCGTCACCGCCCGGTTCCGGCACGGGACCGGGCGCGGGGTCCGACGCACCACGCTCTCCGCGTCGCTGCGCGAAGCCGCGCAGGCGGCGGGTGTCCCGCTGCTCACCGCCGACGGCGCCCGTCCCGAGATCGGGCCGGGCGGCGTCAGCGTCGGTGACCACACCGCACGCTGGCTGGTCGCGGCCGACGGCCTGCACTCGCCCGTGCGGCGCGCGCTGGGCGGCGAGCCCGCCCGGGCCCGGCACGCCCGGTACGGGTGGCGGCGGCACTACCGGCTCGCCCCCTGGACCGACACCGTCGAGGTCACCTGGGCCGAGGACAGCGAGGCCTACGTGACGCCGGTGGCCGACGACCTCGTCGGGGTGGCCATCTTGTCCGAACGCCGCGCGGGGTTCGACGCCCACCTCGCCGCCTTCCCCGCGCT
>CAXUNA010000590.1:0-2809 GCA_964252095.1 uncultured Jatrophihabitans sp.
GTCGGTGCGGGCGCCGCCGCGTGGGCCGGCGGTGCGGCGTGCGCGGGCGTCGTCGGGGCGCGGTCGGGTTCGGTCTGGGCGTGCGTCATCGGAGCGTGGAGCCTCTCGGGATCGGAACGGGACATGGCCACGTACGCGACCCACCGCAGGACCCAACCGGCCCACCCGGAGAGCTGTTCCCGATCCTGTCGGCCTCACACGACCCGAACATCGGACCACGGCCCGTGCCCGGGCGTGCTAGGCGGGGACCCCGCGGAAGGTGCGGCGGTAGGCGGCCGGCGAGAGCCCGACGACGGTCCGGAAGTGCTGCCGCAGGCTGGCACCGGTGCCGAGGCCGGCCCGGCGGGCCACGACGTCGACCGGGTCGTCAGTGACCTCGAGCAGGTGCCGCGCGTGCGCCACCCGCTGCTCGACGATCCAGGCGCCGGGCGAGCTGCCGGTCTCCTCCCGGAAGCGACGGTTGAACGTCCGCAGGCTCATCCGCGCGACACCCGCGAGCGTGGCCACGTCGAAGGATTCCTCCAGCCGGGCGAGCGCCCAGGCCCTCGCCGCGGCGGTCGACTCCTCACCCGCGGCCGGCACCGGCCGGTCGATGAACTGGGCCTGGCCGCCGTCCCGCCACGGCGGGACGACGCAGTGCCGGGCGGCCCGGTTGGCCACCGCGACGCCGTGGTCGCGACGGTCGTGGCCGCCTTCGACCGCGACCCCGCCTTCCGGCTGTTCTTCGACGCCGGCGCCTTCGCCGAGCAGGCGGCCGCCTTCGCCGGCGCCCTGTTCGACCGTCGGGTGGCGCGGGACGCCGTGTGGGTGGTCGACGACGGCGCGGCGGTGGCGATGTGGGAACCGCCGGGCGGCCCGGCCGATGACGACGTCGACGTGCTGCCCGACGCCGCCCGTGCCCGGCTGCACGGGTGGGACACCGCGGTCCACCACCTGCTCCCGACGCAACCCCACTGGTACCTCGGGATCCTCGCCACGCACCCCCGACGCGCGGGCGAAGGTCTGGGTCGGCTGGTCGTCGCGCCCGGTCTCGCCGCCGCGCGCGAGGCCGGTCTCGACGCCTGGTTGGAGACCGCGACCCCCGCCAACGTCGCGATGTACACCCGCCGTGGGTGGGTGGTCACCGGAGCGGTGCAGGTGGCGGGCGCCACGGCGACCGTGCTCCGGTACACCGGCGGCGTCTGACCCGTCAGCGGCCCGACTACGCTCGAAGAACCATGGCCCGCCAGTTGCACCTGTTCGACCGTCCGCGACGTTTCGTGGCCGGCACCGTCGGCACGCCCGGCGATCGCACCTTCTACCTGCAGGCCGCCGACGCGGCCCGGACCGTCTCGGTCGCGCTCGAGAAGCAACAGGTCGTCGTGCTCGCCGACCGGCTCGAGCAGCTGATCGCCGAGGTCGCGAACCGCACCGGTCGCGCGCTGCCCACCGCGGGTTCGGCCGAGGTCGACACCGACGCGCTCGAGGTCCCGCTCGACGAGGAGTTCCGGGTCGGCGCGATGGGCCTCGCCTGGGACGACGACGCCGGGCTGGTCGTCATCGAGGCGCAGGCGCCGGTCGAGGACAGCGACGTCGCGCAGGAGACCCTGCTCGAGGACGTCGAGGAGGGCCCCGACGCGCTCCGGGTGCGGATCGAACCGGCCGACGTGCTGGCGTTCGTGGAACGGGCCCGCCGCCTGGTCGCCGCCGGCCGGCCGCCCTGCCCGCTGTGCGGGTTGCCGATGGGACCGGACGAGGGAGCGGGCGCGGGTGGGCACATCTGTCCCCGCCAGAACGGCTACCACCGCGGGCCCGTCAGCCCGCCGTGACCTCGCAGCTGCCCGACGCACCGCCGCCGGACGACGACGCCGAGCCCGACCCGTTCGCCGACCTCACCCCGGCCCGGGTCATGCCCGAGGCCGAGGCGATCGAGCTGCTGACCCGCGGCGAGCTGGAGATCGAGGGCCGGCTGCTCGAGGCGAGCAACGGCACCTTCTACTGCGGGGTCGAGCTCGACGGCGTCCGCGCCGCGGCCGTCTACAAGCCGGTCGCGGGGGAGCGGCCGCTCTGGGACTTCCCCGACGGCACGCTCGCCGAGCGCGAGGTCGCGGCCTTCGAGGTGTCACGGCGGACCGGGTGGGACGTCGTGCCGCCGACGGTGCTGCGCGACGGCCCGGCCGGGACCGGCATGGTCCAGCTCTGGGTCGACGTCGATCCCGCGGTCGACGTCGTACAGCTGGTCCGCACCCGCGCCGGCACCGAGACCCCGGCGCTACGACGTGTCTCGGTGCTCGACGCCGTGCTCAACAACGCCGACCGCAAGGGCGGGCACCTGCTGCCGGTCGCGAGCGGTGTCATCCACGGCTGCGACCACGGGCTGACGTTCCACACCGAGAACAAGCTGCGCACGGTGCTGTGGCACTGGGCGGGCGACCCGCTGCCCGAGGACGCCGTCGACGTGCTCGCGAGCCTCGCCGGGGCGATGCGGGGCGACGAACTGCCCGAGGTCCTGCACGGGCTGCTGACGACCCGCGAGGTCCGCTCGGCCCGCCACCGGGTCGAGCGGCTGCTGTCGCGGGGAGTGATGCCGAACCCCCCCGACGACCACCGCGCCATCCCCTGGCCGCCGTTCTGAGCGCCGACCCCGTCGCTCCGGGACCCGGCCCGACCGCCTCGGGATAGCAGGCCGCTCCTGTGGGGACCCACCCTCGCCCCTCCCGGGCCCGCGCGCCGGGTTTGGCAGAGTGGGGCCCGTGAGTGACCCCACCCAGGCGATGCCGACCCCCGAACCCGGGCCGGGCGGCGGCTCCGGGGCGGGCGGCGGCAACGG
>CAXUNA010000591.1:0-2808 GCA_964252095.1 uncultured Jatrophihabitans sp.
AGTCGAGTCGACGACGTGGGCGGCACCGGCGTCGCGCAGCAGCTGTGCCTGTTCACCGACGCCGCCAACCCGACCTCGAACGGCGTCTACGAACGGCTGGGCTACCGGCGACGCCCGCACGACCGGGTGGTGCTGCGGTTTGGGTGAGGGGGCGGTCTCTACCCTCGGGTGACGTGTACACGGTGTTCGACATCGACGGTGTCGTCGCCGACGTCTCGCACCGGTTGCACCACCTCGAACCGCGTCAGCGCGACTGGTTCGCCTTCCACGAGAGCGCCGACCGCGACCCGGTGCTGTCCACCGGCCGGGCGCTCGCCGAGCAGGCGGCGGTCGACGGTGACGTCGTCTGGCTGACCGGCCGCCCGGCGTGGACCCGCGACCTCACCCAGACCTGGCTCGACGCCGCCGACCTGCCCGCCGGCCCCCTGCTGATGCGCGGCGACGGCGACCACCGGCCGGCCAAGGTCATCAAGTTGGCAGAAGTCCGCCGACTCGACCGCGAGCAGCCGGGCGAGTTGATCACGGTCGTCGACGACGACCCGGCCGTGATCGACACCCTCACCGAGGCCGGCTTCCCGACCTTGCTGGCCACCTGGCTCCCACGCCGCGACCCGCGCAACGACGTCCTGGCCGAAGCGCAGGAAAAATTTGGTCGAGCCTGAAACAAACTCCCCGTGTCCGGGTGGCGGCGGAGCTTGTGACGGGGGACACTTCCAGTGTCAGGACACCCCTGCGACCGAACGAAGGACCCGATGACCACCGTGATGACGCGGCCTGCACACCGCTGCACACATGCCCCCGCCTGCCCCGAGGCGAGCGCCGCCGACCGCGACGCCGCCCACGTCCTCGCCTCCCACCCCGAGCAGGGGTGGAGCCTGCTCTGCAACGGCGTCGTCCTGTTCGAGGACTTCGGCGAGCTGCTGCCGGACGGCCAGTGCGTCCAGGCCCGACGCGCCGACCTGCTCGCCTGCGCCACCAGCCGCCAGGTCGCCTGACCGCGCAGCTCGGCCCGGCTTCGGCGCACCGGACCATCCGCCGACCCCGTCGGGTGGTCGACGGGCGACCGCCCGCCCGCTCTCAGTCCTCGTAGGCCGAGAGCGGCGGGCAGCTGCAGGCGAGGTTGCGGTCGCCGTAGACGCCGTCGATGCGACGCACCGGCGGCCAGTACTTGTCGGGGTCGATCCCGTTCGGGTAGACCGCCGTCGCGCGGCTGTAGGGGTGGTCCCACTCCCCCGCGATCGACGCCGCCGTGTGCGGAGCACCGCGCAGCGGGTTGTCCTCGACCGGCCACTCGCCGACCTCGACCCGCGCGATCTCGCCGCGGATGGCGATCATCGCGTCGACGAACCGGTCGAGCTCGCCGAGGTCCTCGCTCTCGGTCGGCTCCACCATGAGGGTGCCCGCCACCGGGAACGACATCGTCGGGGCGTGGAAGCCGTGGTCGATGAGCCGCTTGGCGACGTCGTCGACCGTCACGCCGCTGCTCTTGGTGATCGGCCGCAGGTCGAGGATGCACTCGTGCGCGACCAGGCCGGTCTCGCCGGTGAACAGGATCGGGTAGTGCTCGGAGAGCCGGGTCGCGACGTAGTTGGCCGCGAGGATCGCGGCGCTCGTCGCGCCGGTGAGGCCGTCCGGGCCCATGAGCCGCAGGTACGCCCAGCTGATCGGCAGGATCGACGCCGACCCCCACGGCGCCGCGGCCACCGCCGGGCCGTCCGCGGGACCCGCGCCCGGCTGCAGTGAGGCACCCGGCAGGTAGGGCGCGAGGTGGGCGCGCACCCCGATCGGGCCGACGCCCGGGCCGCCGCCGCCGTGCGGGATGCAGAACGTCTTGTGCAGGTTCAGGTGCGAGACGTCGGCGCCGAACTTCCCGGGCTTGGCGAGGCCCACCAGCGCGTTGAGGTTGGCGCCGTCGACGTACACCTGACCGCCCGCCTCGTGGACGATCTCGCAGACGCTGCGGATGTGCTGCTCGAACACCCCGTGGGTCGAGGGGTACGTGACCATGATCGCGGCCAGCGCGTCACGGTGCAGCTCGGTCTTGGCCCTGAGGTCCTCGAGGTCGATCTCGCCCTGGCTGCCGCCCGTCTTCACCACGACCACCTTCATGCCGGCCATCGCGGCGCTGGCGGCGTTCGTGCCGTGGGCGCTGTCGGGGATGAGACAGACGGTGCGTCCGGCGTCGCCGTGGGCCCGGTGGTAGGCGCGGATCGCGAGCAGGCCCGCGAACTCGCCCTGGGAGCCGGCGTTGGGCTGCAGCGAGACGGCGTCGTAGCCGGTGATCTCGGCGAGCCAGCCCTCGAGATCGGCGAACATCGAGCGGTACCCGTCGAAGCGCGACGCCGGGGCGAACGGGTGCAGCTGCGAGAAGCCCGGCAGCGAGATCGGCTCCATCTCGGTCGCGGCGTTGAGCTTCATGGTGCAGGAGCCCAGCGGGATCATGCCGCGGTCGAGCGCGTAGTCGCGGTCGGCGAGCCGCTTGAGGTAGCGCAGCATGTTCGTCTCGGAGCGGTGGGCGTGGAAGACCGGGTGGGTGAGGTACGCCGAGGTCCGCTCCGGCAGCGCGGCGCGGGCGGGGTCGGACGCCACCGCGACCTCGGCGCCCAGGGCGTCCGCGACGACGGTCAGGTGCTCGTCGGTCGTGGTCTCGTCGCACGCGATCGTCACGGTGTCGGCGTCGACCCGGCGCAGGTCGACCAGCCGCGCGGCGGCCGCCGCGCCGCCCGCGTCGGCGCGGCCGGGTACCCCCCCCGTGACGGGGTCGAAGAAGGGGCCGGCCCCGCCGTCGCGGCCCCCCGCCGCGCGGCC
>CAXUNA010000592.1:0-2802 GCA_964252095.1 uncultured Jatrophihabitans sp.
CGGCGTGGGTGAGCAACCGGGCCTGCGCGAGGTTGCGGCGGTACCAGTCGAGCCGGGCGACGACGCTCGGCGGCAGCGGGGTCGCGGGGTCGGACGGGTGGCGCGCGTCGGCCCACCACGGGTCGGGCGGCCGGACGACGGTCGACGGGTCGGTCACGCGGGCCTCCAACCGGACAGGGCGGTGGGCGTGATCGTGGCACCACGCAACGATCGGGTCCAGGGTCCGAAGGGGCAGTGTCAGCGGAAGTTGCGGGACATGTCGCGCAGGGTCATCGGCAACCGCTCGATCCGTTCGGCGACGACGTTGACCACGCCCTGCTCGGACTCGACCATGCCGCGGATCAGCAGTCCGGCGCTGTCGCGGGCGACCCGGCGGTAGCGCGCCCAGACCACCGGGGAGCAGATGACGTTGATCATCCCGGTCTCGTCCTCGAGGTTGACGAACGTCGTCCCGCTCGCGGTGGCCGGGCGTTGCCGGTGGGTCACTACGCCGCCGACCAGCACGCGGGTGCGGTCGGCGGTCTGCTTCAACCCGGCGGCGGTGACACAGCCCCGGGCGTCGAGCTGCTCCCGGATGAGCGCGGTGGGGTAGGTGTCGGTGACGCCCGTGGCCCACAGATCGGCCATCGACTGCTCGGGCTGCGTCATCACCGGCAGCTCGGGAACCCGCTCCTCGGCGGGGGAGGCGATGTCGAGCTGTCCCGGCCGGTAGGAGGCGACCGCCCCCGCGGTCCACAGCGCCTCCCGCCGGTTGGTGCCGAAACCGTCGCAGGCGCCGGCGGTGGCGAGCGACTCGACCTGCTCGGCGGACAACCCGGTCCGCCGCACGAGGTCGGCCAGCGACCGGAAGCTGCCGTGGGTGTCGCGCTCGGCGACGATCTCGGCGGCGGTGTCGTCGGAGATGGTCTTGACGTCGGCCAGGCCGAGCCGGACGGCGGGCTGGGCGGGACGATCGGCGCCGTACCGGAGCAGGTCGGACGCGAGCGCGGGGTGGTCGTCGTCGACCGCCTCCAGCGACGCCGTGGCGATCGAGCGGTCGAGGTCGGGCCCGCGCACCACCACGCCGTGCCGCTTGGCGTCGTGGGCGAGGCTCTGCGGTGAGTAGAAGCCCATCGGCTGGGCGTTGATCAGCGCCGCGCAGAACGCGGCGGGGTGGTACAGCTTGAGCCAGCTGCTGGCGTAGACCAGCAACGCGAAGCTGATCGAGTGGCTCTCGGCGAACCCGAACGCGGCGAACGCCCGGATCTTGTCGTAGATGGAATCCGCGACGTCACCGACGATCCCGCGCTCGGCCATCCCGGTGTAGAGCCGCTCCTTCATGGCGGCGATCTTGGCCTCCGACCGCTTCGAGCCCATCGCGCGGCGGAGCTTGTCGGCCTCGGTGGGGGTGAACCCGGCGCCGTCGATGGCGATCTGCATGAGCTGCTCCTGGAACAGCGGGATGCCGAGCGTCTTCTTGAGTGCGGGTTCCAACAACGGGTGCGGGTACGTCTCCGGTTCCAGCTTGTTCAACCGCCGGATGTAGGGGTGCACCGAGTCGCCCTGGATCGGGCCGGGCCGGATGAGCGCGACCTCGACGGCGAGGTCGTAGAACTTGCGCGGCTTGAGCCGGGGGAGCGTCGCCATCTGCGCGCGGGACTCGACCTGGAAGACGCCGATCGAGTCGGCGGCGCAGAGCATGTCGTAGACCTTCGGGTCCTCCTTGGGGATGGAGTCGAGGTCGTAGCGCTCGCCGAACCACCCCGCGATGAGTTCGAAGGCGTAGTGCAGGGCGGAGAGCATCCCCAGGCCCAGCAGGTCGAACTTCACCAGTCCGACCTCGGCGCAGTCGTCCTTGTCCCACTGCAGCACCGTGCGTTTCGGCATCCGGCCCCACTCGACCGGGCACACCTCGATGACCGGCCGGTCGCAGATCACCATGCCACCGGAGTGGATGCCGAGGTGCCGTGGTGCATCCTGCAACGCTTCGGCCAAGGTCAGGACGGGGAGCGGGATGTCGGTCTCGCCGCTGCCGTCCTTGCCCCCGGCGTCGCCCGTGATCGGCGTCCAGTAGTAGCCCTGCTCGATCTGCTTGCTCCACGCGTCCTGCTGGCCGGGTGAGTGCCCCAGCGCCTTCGCGATGTCGCGGACGGCCGACTTCGGCCGGTAGGTGATGACGTTCGCGACCTGCGCCGCGTTGTCGCGGCCGTAGGTGTCGTAGACGTGCTGGATGGCCTCCTCCCGACGGTCGGACTCGATGTCGATGTCGATGTCGGGGGCGCCGTCGCGTTCGGGGGCGAGGAACCGTTCGAACAGCAGGTCGTAGAACACGGCGTCGACGGCTGTGACGTCGATGGCGTAACAGACGGCCGAGTTCGCCGCGGAACCCCGACCCTGACAGAGGATTCCCTGCTTCTTGCAGAACTGCACGATGTCCCAGACCACGAGGAAGTACCCCGGGAAGTTGAGCTCCTCGATGATCTCGAGCTCGTGCTCGACGACGTCGTGCGGGTTCTTGCGGTCGAACCGCTTCGCCCAGCGCGCCGCCTCGTCGTAGTCGCCCCACTTGCGGCGGGCGCCGTCGTAGGCGAGGCGGCGCAGGAACGTCATCTCCGTCATCCCCGGCGGCACCGGGAACGGCGGCAGGTCGGGCGCGACGAGCTTCAGCGGGAACGCGAGCTCCCGTCCGAGCTCCGCGGCGTACGCCACCGCCTGCGGCCAACGGGCGAACCGCTCGAGCATCTCGGCACCCGAGCGCAGGTGGGCGTCGGCCCAGCCCGGCAACCAGCCGTCGACCTCGTCGAGGCTGCTGCGGGCGCGGAC
>CAXUNA010000593.1:0-2219 GCA_964252095.1 uncultured Jatrophihabitans sp.
GTCGCCGAGCAGCGCGCGACGTCCGGCGGCGTACCCCGGTGACAGCAGGGTGGCGAGCGGGACGTCGGGCGCGTCGCCGTACCAGGCCTCCCGGTCGGCCATGACGAGCTTGATCGTCTCGACCGCCGCGTGCACGAGATCCGCGGACGGCCCTCCGTGTCCTCGCTCGCGCCGGTCGTCGGACACGGCCGGCACGTCGTCGAGGATCCGCAGCGCCTGCAGGAACGCCGGGCCCTGCGACCAGGCCCCGGCCTTCGACACCGACCACCCGCGCCAGTCGGTGGTGACGGGTTGCTCGTAGCGCGGCGCCCAGCGGGCGAGGTCGTGGCCCGTGAGCAGACCGGCGTGGTCGCGGCCGGAGTCGTCACGGACGGCAGTGCGGCACCAGCCGTCGATCGCGCCGGCGACAAAACCGTTGCTCCAAGCAACGATGGCCGCGTCGATCGCGGCGTCGCGCTCGGCGCCACGTCCGGCGTCGACCAGCGCCTGGTAGGTCGCCGCGAGCACGGGGTTGCGGAACCGCATCCCGGCAACCGGCGCCCGGCCGGCGGAGTCGAGCCAGGTCGCGGCCGACGTCGGCCAGTGCTCGCGGAAGTGCCCCGCCACCCCGGCGATCGTCGCGGCCGCCGCGGGCGCGAGGGGGTGACCGTCGCCGGCGTAGCCCCGCGCGAAGCGCAGGACGTCCTCGAGCGGCAACGTGCCGTGGTCGCGCAACAGCGTCAGCCACGCGGGGACCGCTCCCGGCACGGTCGCCGCCAGCAGACCGGTCCCCGGGACCAGATCGAGCCCGAGGGCCTCGAAGGTGTCGATGTCCGCGGCGGCGGGGGCGACGCCCTGTCCGCACAGCAGCGTCACGGCCTCGGCTCCCGGGGGCGCGAAGAGGATCGGCACCTCACCGCCGGGCCCGTTGAGGTGGGGCTCGACGACCTGCAGGGCGAACCCGGCGGCGACCGCGGCGTCGAACGCGTTCCCGCCGGCCTCGAGGGTCGCCATGCCGGCCTGGCTCGCCAGCCAGTGGGTCGACGCCACCATGCCGAACGTGCCGGCGAGTTCCGGCCGCGTCGTGAAACTCATCGGCTGCGGATCCTTGCCTGCAACGCCTCGATGCGGGAGCGGAACTCCGCCGACCGGACGGTCTCGGCCTGGGCGCGCACCTCGATCTCGACGGCGTCGGCGTGCGAGATCGCCCCGGCGGTGACGCGCATCGTGGCCTTCGTGGCCGTCACGACAGCGGGCGGCGCCGCCGCCGCCCGGCCCGCGAGCTTCATCGTTGCACTCAGCAACTCCTCGTCGGTGTCGTAGCGCCGCCAGACCAGGCCGGCGCGCTCGGCGTCGTCCGCGTCGAGGGAGTCACCGAACAGGGTGACGGCGGCGGTGCCCTGCGGCCCGAGCGCCCGGTGGGACATCCACGTGTAGCCACCGCCCGGGTGCAGGCCGATCTGCATGAACCGCGCGTCGAACAGGGCCCGCGGGCCGGCGAGCCGGACGTCGCACGCCAGCGCCAGGTTGAGCCCGGCGCCGACGGCCGGTCCGTTTACGGCGGCCACGGTCGGTAGCGGACAGCCGGCGACGGCGAGGAAACCCGCGTACACCTCGCGCAGGTCGGCCTCGGTGCTCGCCTTGAGTTCGTCGAGGTTCGCGCCGGCGCAGAAGCTCGGCGCCTGCCCGGTGACCACGACCGCGCCCACCTCGGGGTTCGCGACCACGGACCCGACCGCTGCGACCAGCGCCCGCGAGATCGCGAGGTCCATCGCGTTGCGGGTCGCCGGGTTCGACACCTCGAGCACCGCGACGCCGCGGTCGATCCGCACCTTCAGCTCACCGGTCATGAGGTCATCATGTCCACGCGCGCGGGCGGCATCGCTGCCTCACGGATGCGGAACGGGGGTCACAGCACCCGATCCGCATCCGTGAGGCCGCGCGGTGTCCCGAACACCGCAGTGAGCGTCGGCACCGCGGCGGCCGTCACCGGCAGCGCGACCCCGAGGGCCGCCAGCTGCGCCCGCACCGGGTCCGGCTCCGGGTGCGAGAGCGTGAACGCCTCCAGCGTCACCTGCGGCAGGTCACGCGTCGTCGGATGCGGGGTCGAACCCCAGTCGATGAGGAACGGGACCACGCCGCGCGAGGGAGTGAGCCGCCACCGGAGCTCGTCGCCGTCGGGCGTCCGGCGCGACATCGGGACCGCCCCGCCGGGGGGGCCCCCCGGGGCGGGGGGCGGG
>CAXUNA010000593.1:2271-2796 GCA_964252095.1 uncultured Jatrophihabitans sp.
AGAGCCGCTTGCCGGCCCACCAGCCGCCGATCGGCGCGACCACGTCGTCGACGCGTGACGGGTGGATCGCCCACGTCACCAACCGGGTGCGGGTGAGGTCGTCGATCCCGAACGGCCGCGGCTGCGCCGGCGGCTGCTGTTCCGGATCCGGTCCGACGATCTCGAGGTACGCCGCTGCGCCGAGCCCGACCAGCCAGTTCGCCGTGCCGAGCCCGGTGTGACTGCCGCCCCGCACCGGGTCGACGCCGGTGGCGGCCGCGAACGCCGTCACGGCGGCGGCGAGATCGGGCGTCGCGAGCACGAGGTGGTCGAGATCCGCCGGCCGCGGGTGGTCACTCACCGTCGGGATGCTGCCGGACGTCGGGTTCCACCGGTCGCCGACGCCCCGGCATCGGCGGCCGCAACCGGGCGAGCCGGTTCTGCTTCGGCAGCTCGATCGGCGTCGGCTCGACGTGCGCGCCACCCGGCAGCAGTTTCGAACGCGGCGTGAGCTCGGCCCGCTCGGGCTCCGGAACGGGCTTGGAC
>CAXUNA010000594.1:0-2793 GCA_964252095.1 uncultured Jatrophihabitans sp.
CACAGGTCGAGACTCGCCGCGCCGATCCGGCGGATGTCGGCGATCCGGTCGATGAGCGTCGCGACCACCGCCGCCTGCGCGCTGCGGCGGGCGGGGTCGTACCCGAACCCGGTGCCCACCACCGCGCGGGCGAGCGGGACACCGCGGGGGCCGTGCAACCGCCGGGCGTCGCGACCGGGCTCGGTGAGGAACGCACCGCCGCCCCTGCTCGCCTGGTAGAGCACGCCCGTCGCCGGAGCGAACACCGCGCCGGCGACGACCTCGCCGTCGACCTCGGCGGCCACGGACACCGCGTAGTCGGGCAGGCCCAGGACGAAGTTGACGGTGCCGTCGATCGGGTCCAGCAGCCACCGGACCCCGCTGGTGCCCTCGGCGGCCCCGCCCTCCTCGCCGAGCACGGCGTCGTCCGGGCGCCACTCGCGCAGCCGTTCGAGCAGCCAGCTCTCGGTGGCGCGGTCGACGTCGGTGACCAGGTCGGTGGGGGTGGACTTCGCGCTGACGGTGGCGGTCCGGCCGGACACCCGCGCGGCGTCGACCCGGGTCCGGACGAGCTCTCCCGCCCCGCACGCCAGGGCCAGGGCGACCTCCAGGAGCTCCGACGCGGTGGCGCGGGACTCAGCGGGGCTGTCCACCGGGCTAAGGTACGCACCCGCCGCCCTCGTGCCGGGTCGGCCTCCTGATCCTGCTGCTTGAGGAAACGTGAGCGAGACGATGACCGACACCGACGCCGAGAACGCCGCGCCCGCCACCGACGCCCTCCACGTCGAGGCGGCCGACTCCCCCACCACCGCGAACACCGCCTTCGGTGTCGACATCGGCGGGTCGGGGATCAAGGGCGCGATCGTCGACGTCACCACCGGCGAGCTGACGATCGCGCGGGTGCGGATCCCCACTCCCTCGCCGTCGACCCCCGAGGCCGTCGCCCGCGTGGTCGGTGAGCTCGTGCACGGCGACGGCTCGCGCGAGCCGTGGCACGGGCTGGTCGGCGCGACCTACCCGGGCGTCATCTCCCACGGCGTCGCCCGGTCGGCGGCGAACGTCGACCCGAGCTGGATCGACACCGATGTCGACAAGACCTTCACCGGCGTGGTCGGCAACGAGGTGATCGTGCTCAACGACGCCGACGCCGCCGGGCTCGCCGAGGCGCGCTTCGGAGCCGCCAAGGGCGTGCGCGGGGTCGTGCTGGTCCTGACGTTCGGCACCGGCATCGGTTCGGCGCTGCTCATCGACGGCGTGCTCGTGCCGAACACCGAGCTCGGCCACCTCGAGCTCGACGGTCACGACGCCGAGTCCCGCGCGGCCGCCTCGGCCAAGGAACGCGAGGACCTGTCGTACAAGAAGTGGGCCGTCCGGGTCGACCGTTACATGCAGCACCTCGAGCGGATCTTCACGCCCGACCTGTTCGTGGTCGGCGGCGGCGTCAGCAAGAACGCGGACCGCTGGGTGCCCCTGCTGAACGTCACCGCGCCGGTCGTGCCCGCCCAGTTGCTCAACAACGCGGGCATCGTCGGCGCCGCGCTGGCCGCGGTCGAACGCCGCGGCGAGTGAGCTTCTGACGCGTCGTCTTCCCCGGGACGAGCGGTCGGGCGCGATCGCGCAGTACACTTCCCGCGCAGGGCGCCGCGCACGAACTGGACTCGAATCTGAGCCACCCGACAGTCTGCGGGCGATCCCGGAAGCACTGTCGCAACGCATAATCCCCCCGCCCGGTGCGCGCCTTGCTGCCCCGGAGTCGGCCGGCGAAAGGGTGTACGTGGTCGCACGCAGTTCCTCCCCGTCCAACGACGGCCTGTCGGGTCAGGTCATCGATCGGTCGACACCCGAGCCGGACACGGCGCCACGGGTGAGCGCGGCGGCCACGGCCGTCCGCAAGGTCTCGGCCCCGGTCGACAAGCCGGCCGCCAAGAAGGCCGCGAAGAAACCGGCGAAGGCCGCCAAGAAGGACGGCGCCGCCAGTCCGGTGGCCGCCGTCCCGGACGCCGTCGACACCGACACCCCCGATCTGGCCGACGCCCCGGCCGACGTCGACCTCTCCGCGGTCGAGGTCGTCGCCGACGAGGTCGAGGACCCCGCCGCCGACGCCGTCGTCGACGAGGCCGACTCCGAAGCCCCCGCCGCTGCGGCCAAGGAGGGCGAGTCCTCCGAGTTCACGTGGGACGAGGAGGAGTCCGAGGCGCTGCGCCAGGCGCGCAAGGACGCCGAGATGACGGCCTCGGCCGACTCGGTGCGCGCCTACCTCAAGCAGATCGGCAAGGTCGCCCTGCTCAACGCCGAGGAGGAGGTCGACCTCGCCAAGCGGATCGAGGCCGGTCTCTACGGCGCCGAGCGGGTCCGCCAGGCCGAGGAGGCCAACGAGAAGCTCGTGCTGCAGATGCGGCGCGACCTCGGGTGGATCGTCCGCGACGGCGAGCGCGCCAAGAACCACCTGCTGGAGGCCAACCTGCGCCTCGTCGTCTCGCTGGCCAAGCGCTACACCGGCCGCGGCATGGCGTTCCTGGACCTCATCCAGGAGGGCAACCTCGGCCTGATCCGCGCGGTCGAGAAGTTCGACTACACCAAGGGCTACAAGTTCTCGACCTACGCCACCTGGTGGATCCGGCAGGCGATCACCCGCGCGATGGCCGACCAGGCCCGGACCATCCGCATCCCGGTGCACATGGTCGAGGTCATCAACAAGCTCGGCCGCATCCAGCGTGAGCTGCTCCAGGACCTGGGCCGCGAGCCCACGCCGGAGGAGCTCGCCAAGGAAATGGACATCACCCCGGACAAGGTGCTGGAGATCCAGCAGTACGC
>CAXUNA010000595.1:0-486 GCA_964252095.1 uncultured Jatrophihabitans sp.
AACACCAGCCCGAACACCAGCTTGAACTGAACACCTGGAGGACCACCGTGCCGGAGCTGCCCGGGCCGGTCGACGTCTCGCCCGCGCCACCCGCCCGGCGGGTGCTCAGCGACCCCATCGACCGCCGCCTGGCCCGTGCCCTGTCGAACGACGGGCGCAGCACCCTGCGTTCGCTCGCCGAGCTCACCGGGCTGTCGGTGTCCGCGGTCCAGGCGCGGGTGCGCCGCCTGGAGGCCGACGGAGCCATCCTGGGCTACACCGCCCTGCTCGACCCCGAGGCGCTCGGCCTACCGCTGGCCGCGCTGATTGCCATCACCCCGCTGGACCCCGCACAGCCGGACGACGCCCCGGAGGCCCTCGCCGGGCTGTCCGAGATCGAGGCCTGCCACTCGGTCGCCGGCGACGACGCGTACGTGCTGTTCGTCCGGGTCGCGACCCCGACCGCCCTCGAGCAGCTCATCCGCGAGATCCGCAGGCGGGCCAACG
>CAXUNA010000595.1:496-2793 GCA_964252095.1 uncultured Jatrophihabitans sp.
CTGCAGACGTTTTTCGAGCATCGGTCCGTCCCGCCCGAGGCCTGACAGTAAATTCGCCCGCCGTTGTGGTCAACGACCGGAAATAGTTCGCTAAGCTCGCGGCCATGACCACGCTGAACACCGCTGCGACCGTCTCGCCGGCGCAGGTCCACGAGACCATCGCCCGGCACATGCTCGCGGACGGCTTCGACCTCGTCCTCGATCTCGAGGCCTCGCAGGGCTCGACCCTCGTCGACGCCCGCGACGGCACGCGCTACCTCGACCTGTTCACCTTCTTCGCCTCCTCGGCGCTGGGGATGAACCACCCCGCGCTCGTCGACGACGCCGCCTTCCGTGACGAGCTGGCCGCCGTGGCGATGAACAAGCCCAGCAACTCCGACGTCTACAGCGTGCCGATGGCGCGCTTCGTCGATGCGTTCGCCCGGGTGCTCGGCGACCCGGGCCTGCCGCACCTGTTCTTCGTCGACGGCGGAGCGCTCGCCGTCGAGAACGCCCTCAAGGTCGCCTTCGACTGGAAGTCGCGCTGGAACGAGGCGCACGGCATCGATCCCGCCCTGGGCGCGAAGGTCCTGCACCTGGAGAAGGCGTTCCACGG
Organism: uncultured Jatrophihabitans sp.; assembly: GCA_964252095.1. GTDB lineage: Bacteria > Actinomycetota > Actinomycetes > Mycobacteriales > Jatrophihabitantaceae > CAXUNA01. The sequence continues at coordinate 1,092 of CAXUNA010000595.1, forward strand.
ACGCAGCGGCTACACGATGAGCCTCACCAACACCGACCCGAACAAGGTCGCGCGGTTCCCGAAGTTCGACTGGCCACGCATCCCGTCGCCGTCGATCAACGGCACCGACGACGTGGCCGCCGCCGAGGACGCCGCACTCGCCGCGGCCCGGGCCGCGGGCGGCCCGCACGCCAGCCGCGGGCGGCGGGTCGGCGGCGACGTCGCCCACGCCGCGGTGGTCGACCCGCTCGTCGCGGAGTCGGACCTGGTCGTGCACTTCGCCGCCGAGTCGCACAACGACAACTCGCTGCGTGACCCCTCGCCGTTCGTGACCACCAACATCGTCGGCACGTTCACGCTGCTCGAGGCGGTGCGGCGGCACGACGTCCGCTACCACCACATCTCGACCGACGAGGTGTTCGGCGACCTCGAGCTCGACGATCCCGCGAAGTTCACGGCCGACACCCCCTACAACCCGTCGAGCCCGTACTCCTCGACCAAGGCGGGTTCGGACCTGCTGGTGCGGGCCTGGGTGCGCTCGTTCGGGGTCCGGGCGACGATCTCGAACTGCTCGAACAACTACGGCCCGTGGCAGCACATCGAGAAGTTCATCCCGCGGCAGATCACCAACATCCTCGCCGGGCTGCGGCCGAAGCTCTACGGCACCGGCGCGAACGTCCGCGACTGGATCCACGTCGACGACCACAACCACGCGGTGTGGGAGATCGTCGACCGCGGGCGGCTGGGGGAGACGTACCTCATCGGCGCCGACGGGGAACGCGACAACCTCGCGATCGTGCGGCTGCTGTTGGAGATCACGGGCAACGACCCCGACGGGTTCGACCTGGTCAGCGACCGCGCCGGCCACGACCTGCGCTACGCCATCGACGCGAGCGCACTGCGGGCCGAGCTCGGGTGGGCCCCGCGCTACGCGGACATCGAGGCGGGGTTGCGGCAGACCGTCGGCTGGTATGACGAGAACCGGGACTGGTGGAGTCCCGCCAAGGCCGACGTCGAGGCGCGCTACGCGGTCTCCGGGCAGTGACGACGCGCTGGCTGGTCACCGGCGCCCGCGGTCAGGTGGGCAGCCACGTCACGGCGCTGCTGACCGCCGCCGGCGCCGACGTGGTCGCCCTCGGGCGTGACGGCCTCGACGTCACCGACGCCGCCGCGGTCGACGAGGTGGTCGGCCGGGTGCGGCCGGACGTCGTGGTCAACACCGCCGCCCACACCGCGGTGGACGCCGCGGAGACCGATGTCGACGCGGCGTTCGCGGGCAACCGTGACGCGCCCGCCCACCTCGCGGCGTCGCTGGCCCGGCACGGCGGGCGGTTGGTGCACGTCTCGACCGACTACGTGTTCGCCGGCGACGCCGAGCATCCGTACGAGCCGACCGACCACACCGGACCGCTGACGGTGTACGGCCGGTCCAAGCTCGCGGGAGAGCAGGAGGTCGCGCGACTGTTGCCGGGTGCATCGGTCGTCGTGCGGTCGGCCTGGGTGTTCGGCGGCCCGGGCCCGAACTTCGTGGGCACGATGCAACGGTTGGAGCGGGAGAGGGACACGGTCGACGTCGTCGCCGACCAGATCGGCTCGCCCACTGCCGCGCCCGATCTCGCGGCCGGGCTCGTCGAGGTCGGCCGGTTGCTCGCCGCCGGGACCGTCGCCCCGCCCGTGCTGCACGCGGTGAACGCGGGCCGGGCGTCCTGGTACGAGCTCGCGC
>CAXUNA010000596.1:0-2790 GCA_964252095.1 uncultured Jatrophihabitans sp.
GCCGTGGCCGCCCCGCCCGGTGCCCTGCTGGTCACGGTCCTCGCGGAACGACGTCGGCGGGCGGCCACGGCGCCTCTGTAACCTCACGGCGTGTCTCCCGATGCGCCAGCCGCACCCCGGTCCCCCCGCGCCGCCAAGGCCGGCAAGCCCCGGGCCCAGGGGCAGTGGGCGCTGGGCTACCGCGAGCCGCTGAACCCCAACGAGCGCTCCAAGCGCGACGACAACCCGCTGCACGTGCGCGCCCGGATCGAGCAGATCTACAGCAAGCGCGGGTTCGACTCGATCGACCCGGCCGACCTGCGCGGCCGGATGCGCTGGTACGGCCTCTACACGCAGCGGGCCGAGGGCATCCCCGGCGGCCGCACCGCGGTCCTCGAACCCGAGGAGCTCGACGCCCCCTACTTCATGCTCCGCATCCGCATCGACGGCGGGAAGCTCACCTCGGACCAGCTGCGGGTCGTCGGCGACATCGCCACCCGGTACGGCCGCGACGTCGCCGACGTCACCGACCGGCAGAACGTGCAGCTGCACTGGATCCGCATCGAGGACGTCCCCGCGATCTGGACGGCGCTCGAGGGCGTGGGCCTGTCCACCACCGAGGCCTGCGGCGACTGCCCCCGCGTCTTCCTGACGTGCCCGCTCGACGGTGTCGCGGCGGACGAGATCGTCGAGTGCGGCCCGGCCGTCGACGAGACGGTCGCGGCGTACGTCGGCGACCCGCAGTTCTCCAACCTGCCGCGCAAGTTCAAGACCTCGATCTCCGGCTGCGCGCACCACTGCACCAACCACGAGATCAACGACATCGCGTTCGAGGGTGTGGCGCTGCCCGACGGCACCGCCGGTTTCGACCTGTACGTCGGCGGCGGGCTCTCGACCAACCCGATGTTCGCCGAGCGGCTCGGCGTCTTCGTGCGGCCGGACGAGGTGCGCGAGGTGTGGGCGGGCGTCTGCGGGCTGTTCCGCGACTACGGCTACCGGCGCTCGCGCAACCACGCGCGGATCAAGTTCCTCATGGCCGACTGGGGTCCCGAGAAGTTCCGGCAGGTGCTGCAGGACGAGTACCTGCACCGGGAGCTGCCCGACGGCCCCGCCGTGACGATGCTGCCGGGTCCGCGTGACCACGTCGGCGTCACCGAGCAGAAGGACGGCCGGTTCGCCGTCGGCGCCGTCGGCCGGGCCGGACGCTCGTCGGGCGAGACGCTCACCGCGATCGCGGGCATCGCCGACCGGTTCGGATCGGGCCGGATCCGCACCACCGCCCAGCAGGGCCTCGTGCTGCTCGACGTCGAGGCGTCCGACGTCGACGCCGTCGTCGCCGCGCTCGACGACCTCGGCTGGGCGGCCCGCCCGTCGGCGTTCCGTCGCGGCACCATCGCGTGCACCGGCATCGAGTTCTGCAAGCTCGCGATCGTCGAGACCAAGGGCCGGGCCAACTGGCTGCGCGGCGAGCTCGAGAACCGGCTGCCGGAGTTCGACACGCCCGTGACGATCAACGTCAACGGGTGCCCGAACTCGTGCGCCCGGTTCCAGGTCGCCGACCTCGGCTTCAAGGGGCTCATCGCCCGCGGGCCGGACGGCGAGGACGTCGAGGCGTTCCAGGTGCACCTCGGCGGCGAGCTGGCCGGGCGCGCCGCGATCGGCCGGAAGTTCCGTGGACTCAAGGTGAACGCCGACGACCTCCCCGACTACGCCGAGCGGGTCCTGCGCGGGTACCTCGCGCACCGGACCTCGGGCGAGGAGTCCTTCGCGGACTACGTCGCCCGCGCCGACGAGGAGTGGCTGGTCTGAGTCAGCTGTTCCCCGTCGACGCGATCGGGCCGTCGAGGAACGCCCAGCGCACCAGCGTGATCGGCAGCCTCGAGCAGGTCGGCGCGGCCTCACGCCACCGGGTGCTGCCGCTGTCGGGGCGTCACGGCCTGGTCACCGACGTCGCCGGTGACGTCGAGACCCCCGCCACGGTCGGGGCCGTCGGCGTCGAGGTGGTGCGCGCTCAGCTGCCCCACCGGGCCGGGCCGCGCTCGCGCGCCGGCTCCCAGCGGTAGAACTCGAGCAGGTTGCCGTCGAGGTCGAGCGTCGCGAACTCGCGGGTGCCGAACCCGGTCACAGTCACGCCGTCTCCGGAAACCCTGTGCAACACACCGGTTTCGCGCAGCTCGGCGTACAACCCGTCGACGTCGTCGGTCTCGATCCGCGCGCTCGCGGTGCCGGCGAGGAAGTCCTCCGCCCCGGAGCGGACCGGGTGCTGTCCGAAGTCCGCACGCGTCGTCCAGCTCCGGTCTGCGGCCTGCCACAGGTGGAGCCGGGCGTCGTCGCGGACCAGCACGGCGAAACCCTCGTCGCGATGGGGCGACGCGAATCCGAACCGCTCGCGGTAGAAGAGCAGCGCCGCGGCGACGTCGCGCACCGGCAGGGCGGGAACCGTACGTCCGAGGGCGACCACGGCGTCACTGTCGCGCAGGTCAGGACGGCGCGGAAGCGGGAACCGGGGTCGCACCGCGCGTGGCGGCGCCGACCAGGCCGACCACGGCGGCGACCAACGAGCCGGCGACGAACGACCACACCGCGGCGACGAGCAGGTCGTCGACGAGCAGCAGGACGAGCGCGGCGGCGACCACTCCCGCACCCCAGGCCAGGGCGACGCGGCGCACCCGGTGCTGCACAACGAGCAACTGGGTCACGACCAACCCGACCAGGTAGCAGGCGGAACCGACGGCGAGCAGGGCGACATCGCTGCGCTCGACGGTGTAGCGGGCACCGAACACCAGCCGGACGAGCCACGGCCCCGCGGCC
>CAXUNA010000597.1:0-2786 GCA_964252095.1 uncultured Jatrophihabitans sp.
CTGTACACGGCGCACGCGGCGCTGCCGCACCTGCTGGCCTCCGCGGGCCGGCGCCGCGCGAGGTGGCCGACCTGGTGCTCGTCAGCAGCGTCGCGGGCCGCGTCCCCCGCCAGGGCAGCGGCGTCTACAACCTCACCAAGCACGGTGTGGGCGCGTTCGCGGAGTCGATGCGGCAGGAGTTCACGCAGCGTCACCTGCGGGTCTCGCTGGTCGAGCCGGGCGCGGTGGCGACCGAGCTCTCGAGCCATCTGCGCCCGGAGATCCGCGAGCAGTCGATGAAGCGGTTCGCGAACATGGAGCGCCTCGAGGCCGAGGACATCGCCGACGCCGTCAGCTGGATCGTCACCCGTGGCCGCCGGGTCGCGGTGAACGAGGTGCTGATCCGGCCGACCGAGCAGCAGCAGTAACGCCTCGCCGCGGCCGCGGGCGTGTCACACTCGCCCGCGATGACGGACACCCGGACCCGCGAGACAGCGCCCCCGGTGCGGGCGCTGTCCCGGCGTTCGCGCGTGTCCCGGCTGGTCGCGGCCGCAGCCGTCCTGGCGCTGCTGACCACCGGCACCCTCGTCGGCCAGGACCACGACTTCCCGTTCGGCCCGTTCCGGATGTACGCCACCCGCGACGACCCGAACGGCACGGTGATCCAGGCCGTCGTGCTCGCCCGCACCGCGGGCGGGCGCACCGTCGACGTCACCGACACCTCCGGAGCGCCACGCCGCGCCGAGCTCGAGGGCCGGCTGTCGACGTTCGAGCTGAACCCGTCGCTGTTCAACGCCCTCGGACCCGCCTACGTCCACGCCGCGCCGGACGTCGTCACGGTGACCCTGGTGCGGCGGGAGTTCCGGCTCCGGCACGGCCGCAACGCGGGCACCGTCGACGTGCGGCTCGCGAGCTGGAGCCCCCGGTGACCCACCCGGCGCGCGCGCTCTCGCGGTGGTGGTTCGAACCGGCGCCGCTCGATCGGATCGCCGCGTTCCGCGTGCTGGTCTACCTGTTCGTCCCGGTCGACGTCGCGCTCTCGCAGGGGTGGGTGCGCGGTCACGTCGCACAGGGCGGCGAGCTGTACCAACCGTTGCGGGTCTCGCAGCTGCTGCACCTGCCGACGCCGACCACGGCTTCGGTGACGGTGCTGCTGGTCGCGCTGCTCGCGTCGGCGCTCGTCGCCGCCACCGGCCGGGCGCCGCGGACGGCCGGCACCGCGGTCGCCGTGCTCTACCTGCTGTGGATGCTCGTCGCGATGAGCTACGGCAAGGTCGACCACGACCGGGTCGCCTACCTGGTCTGCCTCGCGGTGCTGCCGACCGTCGGCCGGGCCCGGTTCGGTGACGCGACGCGGAGCGAGGCCGCCGGGTGGTCGCTGCGGGCGGTCCAGGTCGCGGTCGTCATCACGTACTTCTTCTCGTCGTGGGCGAAACTGCGGCTCGGCGGCTGGAACTGGGCCACCGGCGCGATCCTGGAGCGCGCCCTGCTGCGCCGCTCGACGCCGCTCTCGGGCTGGCTGATCGACCACTCGACGCTGCTGCAGGTCATGCAGTGGACGATGATCACCGCCGAGTTCAGCTCGCCGCTGCTGCTGGTGCTCGCCCGGTCCGAGCGCGCCCGGGTGCTCGTCGCGATCGGGTTGTGGGGCTTCCACGTCTCGGTCTTCGCAGGCGTCACGATCATCTTCCTGCCGCACTGCATCGCGATCGCGTCGTTCGTGCCGATGGAGAAGGTCGGCCCCGCGCTGCGCGCCGCAGGCCTCCGGGTGTCGACGCTCAGTCGGCGATCCCCTGCTCGATCGCCCAGCGGGTGAGCTCGACCCGGTTGTGCAACTGCAGCTTCTGCAGGGTGTTCTGCGTGTGGTTCTGCACCGTGCGCACCGAGAGCACCAGCCGGTCGGCGATCTGACGCGCGCTCATCCCGGTGGCGGTGAACTTGAGGATCTCGGTCTCGCGCTCGGTGAGCACCGGGGTGTCGGGCGCGGGCGCCGCCCGGTTCGGGTCGGCGAGGCGGCGGTACTCCCCCAGCACCAGCGCCGCGAGACCCGGCGAGAACACTGCCTCGCCGTGCGCCGTGCGGGCGACCGCGTCGAGCAGCTCGGCCCGCGCCGCCGACTTCACCAGGTAGCCGCGGGCGCCGGCGGTCACCGCGGCGAGGACGTCGACGTCCTCGCCCGAGCTGGAGAACATCAGCACCCGCACCGACGGGTCGGCCGCGACGATCGCGCCGGTGGCCTCGACCCCGCTCGTCGTGGGCAGCTGCAGGTCCATGAGGACGACGTCCGGGCGCACGGCCGGCGCGACGCGGATCGCGGCGTCGCCGTCACCCACCGTCGCCACGATGTCGTAGCCCGCCGCCGCGAGGTCGGCCGCCACGGCGTCACGCCAGATGGGGTGGTCGTCGACGACCATGACCCGCACCGCGGGGTCCGGCGGTGCCGCGGTGCCCTGCTCGGTCTCGCTCACGCCGACGATCCTGCCCGGCCGCGCGGGACGTGCAGCGTGATCTCCACGCCCCGGCCCGGCGCCGTGAGGACGTCGACCCGGCCGCCGAGCGCCTCGATCCGGCCGCGTACCGAACCCGCGACGCCGATCCGTCCGCCCGCCGCGGCGGTGGCGAGTTGCTCCGGTGTCGTTCCGACGCCGTCGTCGCGGACGTTGACGCTCACCTCGGCCGGCTCGTCGTCGACGAACACCCACGCCTTCGCGCCCGGGCCCGCGTGACGGCCGACGTTGTCCAGCGCGGCGGCCACCGCGGCCACCACGTCGTCGACGACGCGCGCCGCGAGCACCACGGGGGTCGCC
>CAXUNA010000598.1:0-2785 GCA_964252095.1 uncultured Jatrophihabitans sp.
CGGACCTCGGGCGGCCCGGCGCTGCCGGGTCGGGCGCCCGGGGCCGGGCCCGGGCGGCGGGCTGGCCGACCGCGGCCGACACGCTCGACCAGGTCGTCGGCGTGTACTCCGAACTGCGGGGAGCCGAGTGGCGATAGAGTGGCGGTCCGTGGATCGCGCGCACGTCACCCGGCATCTTTTCGTCACCGGAGGCGTCGCCTCCTCACTCGGCAAAGGCCTCACGGCCAGCAGCCTGGGCAACCTGCTCACCGCACGTGGCCTGCGGGTCACGATGCAGAAGCTGGACCCCTACCTCAACGTCGACCCCGGCACGATGAACCCGTTCCAGCACGGCGAGGTGTTCGTCACCGAGGACGGCGCGGAGACCGACCTCGACGTCGGCCACTACGAGCGGTTCCTCGACACCGACCTCGCGGCCAAGGCGAACGTCACCACCGGACAGGTGTACTCGACAGTCATCGCCAAGGAGCGCCGCGGCGAGTACCTCGGCGACACCGTGCAGGTCATCCCGCACATCACCGACGAGATCAAGGCGCGCATCCTCTCGATGGGCGACGCCGATGCACAGGGCAACGTTCCCGACGTCGTCATCACCGAGATCGGCGGCACGGTCGGCGACATCGAGTCGCTGCCGTTCGTCGAGGCGGCCCGGCAGGTGCGCCAGGCGGTCGGCCGCGACAACGTGTTCTTCCTGCACGTCTCGCTCGTGCCGTACCTCGCGCCGTCCGGCGAGCTGAAGACCAAGCCGACGCAGCACTCGGTCGCCGCCCTGCGCAACATCGGCATCCAGCCCGACGCCATCGTCTGCCGCAGCGACCGCGACATCCCGCAGTCGATCAAGCGCAAGCTCTCGTTGATGTGCGACGTCGACGAGGAGGCGGTCATCGCCTGCCCCGACGCGCCGTCGATCTACGACATCCCGCGCGTGCTGCACGGCGAACGGCTCGACGCGTACGTCGTGCGCCGGCTCGGCCTGCCGTTCCAGGACGTCGACTGGACCGAGTGGGGCGCGTTGCTCGACCGCGTGCACCACCCGCGCCACGAGCTCACCGTCGCGCTGGTCGGCAAGTACGTCGACCTGCCCGACGCGTACCTCTCGGTCACCGAGGCGCTGCGCGCGGCCGGATTCGCCCACAAGAGCAAGGTGAACATCGTCTGGACCCAGTCCGACGCGTGTGCCTCGCCGGGTGGTGCGGCCGACCTGCTGGCGAACGTCGACGGCGTCGTGATCCCCGGTGGTTTCGGGATCCGTGGCATCGAGGGCAAGGTCGGCGCGATCCGGTACGCCCGCGAGCACGGCATCCCGGTGCTGGGGCTGTGCCTCGGCCTGCAGTGCATGGTCATCGAGACCGCACGGCACCTCGCGGGCATCGAGGGCGCGAGCTCGACCGAGTTCGACCCGGACACCTCGGACCCGGTGATCGCCACGATGGCCGAGCAGGTCGACATCGTCGCGGGCCACGCCGACCTCGGCGGGACCATGCGCCTGGGGGCGTACCCGGCGACGCTCGGCAAGGGCACCGTCACCGCCGAGGCGTACGGCTCGACGCACGTGTCCGAGCGGCACCGGCACCGCTACGAGGTCAACAACCGCTACCGCGAACGCCTCGAGCAGGCCGGCCTGGTCGTCTCGGGGACCTCGCCCGACGGTCACCTCGTCGAGTTCGTCGAGCTGCCCCGTGACGTCCACCCGTTCTTCGTCGGGACGCAGGCCCACCCCGAACTGAAGTCGCGGCCGACCCGCGCGCACCCGCTGTTCCGCGCGTTCGTCGGCGCCGCCCTCGCCTACAACGAGGAGGCGCGGCTGCCGATCGCGATGGACGACGACGAGTCCGAGGCCGCTGCGGCCGTCCCGGCTGCGACCCTCGCCGGATGAGCGACGCCGGCGGATCGGACTACCGCACGCTGTCGTCGGAGACGGTGTTCTCCGGCCGCGTGCTGACGGTCAAGGTCGACGAGGTCGCGATGCCCGACGGCACCGCGAAGCGCGAGTACGTCGGGCATCCCGGCGCCGTCGCGGTGGTCGCCCTCGACGAGGCCGGGGCCGTCGTCATGGTCGAGCAGTACCGCTACCCCGTCCGCCGCCGCCTGCGGGAACTGCCCGCGGGGCTGCTCGACGTCGCCGGGGAACCCGCCGCCCTGGCCGCGGCCCGCGAGCTGTTCGAGGAGGCGCGCGTCCACGCCGCCCGCTGGGACGTCCTGGTCGACCTCTACACGACCCCGGGCATGACCGACGAGGCCGTGCGGGTCTACCTCGCCCGGGATCTCACCGACGCCACCGAGGAGTACGCGGCGCACGGCGAGGAGGTCGAGCTCACCGTCTCGCGGGTGCCGTTGGCCGAGGCGGCCGCGGCAGTGATGGCCGGGGACATCTGCAACTCCATCGCGGTGGCCGGCATCCTCGCGGCCGAGCGTGCACAGCGCAACGGTTTCGAGGGGCTGCGACCCGCCGGGGCACCGTGGTCCGCGAAACCGGACCTCGCTGGGAGATAGTGGGCACGTGGTCAGTCCTGCGGTCGCCGTCGCGGGATTCCTCGACCACCTGACCGTCGAGAAGGGTTCGGCGGCCAACACGCTGAGCTCGTACCGGCGCGACCTGTTGCGCTACCTGGACTTCCTCGCCGCCCGCGAGGTGACCGACGTCGAGGCGATCCGGGCTCTCGACGTCTCGGACTTCCTCGCCTACCTGCGCACCGGTGACGACGACCACCCGGCGCTGTCGGCGTCGTCGGCCGGCCGGGCCGTGGTGGCGGTGCGCGGGTTGCACCGGTTCGCGGTGCGCGAC
>CAXUNA010000599.1:0-1981 GCA_964252095.1 uncultured Jatrophihabitans sp.
GCGAGTCCGGCCGACCGCTCGACGTCGAGGCGCTGCCCGAGGCGGCCGCGGTGCTCGGCTTCGACGCGTACTCGTCCATCGGGGACCGGCTGGACGACGTGCTGGCCGGGCGGCCGCTGGTGCCGCACACGCCGCGGGACCGGCGCACGCTGCTGCCGATCGCGCCGGCCGCCCGCCCGGCCGCCGCCACCGAGGTCGCGGTGCCGGGTCACGCCTGGCTGCCGACCGAACGGGCGCGGCTGTCCGACTCCCCGGTCGCGAGTCTCAAGCTCGCCTCGGGGTGTGACCGCCGGTGCACGTTCTGCGCCATCCCCGCGTTCCGCGGCTCGTTCGTCTCCCGCCCGCCGGCCGAGGTCCTCGCCGAGGCGGCCTGGCTCACCCGGCACGGGGCGCGCGAGATCACCCTGGTCAGCGAGAACTCGACCTCGTACGGCAAGGACCTCGGTGACCTGCGGGCGCTGGAGTCGCTGCTGCCGCAGCTCGCCGAGGTGCCCGGCCTGGTCCGGTTGCGCGTCGCGTACCTGCAGCCCGCCGAGGTGCGGCCCGGTCTGCTCGAGGCGATCGCCGCGACGCCGCACGTCGCGCCGTACTTCGACCTGTCGTTCCAGCACGCGTCGGCGTCGGTGCTGCGGCGGATGCGCCGGTTCGGCTCGCCGGAGGCGTTCGTCGACATCACCCGCCGCATCCGGGCGCTCGCTCCGGACGCCGGCATCCGCAGCAACGTCATCGTCGGGTTCCCCGGCGAGACCGAGGACGACCTCGCCGAGCTGATCGGGTTCCTCGAGGCGGCGCGACTCGACGCCGTCGGCGTGTTCGGCTACTCCGACGAGGACGGCACCGAGGCCGAGCGGCTCGACGGCCACCTCGACCAGGACGAGATCGACCGGCGGGTCGAGCACGTCACCGCCATCGCCGACGAACTCATGGCGCAGCGGGCCGAGGACCGGATCGGCGAACTCGTCGAGGTGCTGGTCGAGGAGGTCGACGGTGACCTCGTCACCGGCCGGGCCGCGCACCAGGGACCCGACGGCGACGGCTCGGTCACGCTCGTCGAGCTGCCGACGCCCGTGGTGCCGGGCGACGTCGTCGTGGCCGAGGTGGTGGCGGTGGAAGGCGTCGACCTCGTCGCCGCCACCCGCATCCCGGCCGTCGCGGTGCCGCGGTGACCCGCGCGGGCGAGGTGCGCGGCACGTCGCCGGGTCCCACGGGGCCCGCGAACGACGAGACGGCCACCCACCGGTTGCTGCAGGGCGCGACCAACCTGCCGCCCCTGCCGCCGCCGAAGCCCGACCCGATCGGTGACCCGCCGGACGCCGTGTCGGCGATGAACGTCGCGAACTACCTCACCGTCCTGCGGATCGCGCTGGTGCCGGTGTTCGGTGTCCTGCTGTGGCACGGCGACGGTCTGTCACACGGGTGGCGGGTCGCCGCGTTCGTGGTGTTCGCGCTCGCCGCGCTCACCGACCGGCTCGACGGCGAGCTCGCGCGTCGGCGCAACCTGGTCACCGACTTCGGCAAGCTCGCCGACCCCATCGCCGACAAGGCGCTCATGGGCACCGCGCTGGTCGGGCTGTCCTCGCTCGGCCTGCTGTGGTGGTGGGTGACGGTCGTGGTGCTCGTGCGCGAACTCGGCATCACCGCGCTGCGGTTGTGGGTGCTCAACCACGGGGTGCTGCCGGCCAGCCGGGGCGGCAAGCTCAAGACGTTGCTGCAGAGCGTGGCCATCGGCCTGCTCGTGCTGCCGCTGCCGTACTCCGGCCGGATCGTCGCCGACGTCGTCATGGCGGCCGCGCTGCTGGTCACGGTGGTCACGGGTGTCGACTACGTCGTCAAGGCGCTGCGGTTGCGTCGCACGCCGGTGACCTCCCGCGCGTGAGCGCGCCCGATCCGCCGTCCGGCGCCGTCCTCGAGCTGCACCGACTGCTGCACCGGCTCGGCCGCACCGTCGTTCATGTCGGCGAACGCCCGGGCCTGGGCCAGA
>CAXUNA010000599.1:1991-2763 GCA_964252095.1 uncultured Jatrophihabitans sp.
ACCGATCTCAAGGCACGCCTCGCCGGGGTCGAGACGGCGCTGCTCGAGCGCCGCGGCGCGGTGGACCCCGACGTCGCCGTGCAGCTCGCCCGCGGGGTCCGCGAGCGGCTGCTCGCCGACTACGGCGTCGGGGTGACGGGTGTCGCCGGGCCGTCCGAGCAGGACGGCCGGGCGGTCGGCACGGTCTTCCTCGCGGTCGCGGGTCCGGACGGTGAGGTGGTGGCCGAGCGGCTGTTCGCGGGGGACCGGGCGGCGATCCGCGCGGCCAGCGTGGGAGCCGCGGTCGAGTTGGTGACCGAGCAGTGCCGGCTCGCGGTGGACCCGGCCTGAGCGTGGTCCGCGCAGGTCGGGAACACGGCCCCGGCCTGCGGCGTTGATCCCACCAGATGAGCACCGTCACGGCTCCGGCCGACATCCACGTCCCTGTCAACACCGTCCGGCGCGTTCGCGCCGGGTACCGTGAACTCACGGCCCCTCCCGGCTCCTGCCGAGCGGCCGCCCGCCCTGCGAAGGAGGTCCGCTCATGACCGTGTTGCGTCAGGTGATCGGCGAGACCCTCCGTGCCGTGCGCCTGCGTCGTCGGCAGACCCTCCGCGAGGTCTCCCAGCAGGCCCGGGTGAGCCTCGGGTACCTCTCGGAGGTCGAGCGCGGCCACAAGGAGCCCAGCTCCGAACTGCTCGCCTCGATCTGCGGCGCCCTCGACATCGAGATGTCCGAGCTGCTCCGTGAGGTCACCGACGTGCTGTACCGCGAGGAGCGGGTCGCCCGGCAG
>CAXUNA010000600.1:0-2762 GCA_964252095.1 uncultured Jatrophihabitans sp.
GGTGATCTTGGCGTCGCGCATCATCCGCTCGACCGGGAAGTCGCGGGTGTAGCCGTAGCCACCGAAGACCTGGACGGCGTCGGTGGTGACGCTCATGGCGACGTCGGAGGCGTACGCCTTTGCACCCGCCGAGAGGTACGTGAGGTTGGCGTCCTGCCGCTCCGAGGCGCCGGCCGCGACGTAGATCATCGCGCGGGCCGTCTCGACCTTCATCGCCATGTCGGCGAGCAGGAACTGCAGGCCCTGGTTGGCGCTGATCGGCTTGCCGAACTGGTGCCGCTCCTTGGCGTACGCGATCGAGGCGTCGAGCGCGCCCTGCGCGATGCCCAACGCCTGCGCGCCGATCGTCAAGCGGGTGTGGTCGAGGGTGCGCAGCGCCGTCTTGAAGCCGGTGCCCTCCTCGCCGATGATCCGGTCGGCGGGGATCCGGCAGTCGTCGAAGTAGATCTCGCAGGTGGGCGAGCCGTGGATGCCGAGCTTGCGCTCCTTGGCGCCCACCGAGAAGCCGGGGTCGTCCTTGTGCACCACGAAGGCCGAGATGCCCTTGGCACCCAGGCTCGGGTCGGTCACCGCCATCACCGTGTAGTAGGTCGAGACGCCGGCGTTGGAGATCCACATCTTCGAGCCGTTGAGCACGTAGCCGTCGCCGTCACGGACCGCGCGGGTCCTCATCGCGGCGGCGTCGGAGCCCGCCTCGCGCTCGGACAGCGCGTAGGAGAACATCGCCTCGCCCGAGGCGACCGGCGACAGCACCCGCTTCTTGAGCTCCTCGTCGCCCGCGAGGATGACCGGCATCGTGCCGAGCTTGTTGACGGCCGGGATGAGCGAGGACGACGCGCAGACCCGGGCCACCTCCTCGATGACCAGCACCGTCGCGAGGGCGTCGGCGCCGACCCCGCCGTACTCCTCGGGGATGTGGACAGCGTGGAACTCGTTGCGCCGCAGCGCCTCGTAGACGTCGGTGGGGAACTCCCCGGTCTCGTCGATCTCGGCGGCCCGCGGGGCGATCTTGTCCTCCGCGAGCTCCCGGACGGCCTGCCGGAGCAGCTGCTGCTCCTCGGTGAGGGCGAACATGGTCGAGGCGTCGGCGGCGTTCATGTCGTCCACTGTGACACTTGGTCGGACGTCCTACCAACGTCCCCGGGCCGACGTCACGCCCGTTCCGACGCCGCGGCCTGCCCGGTACGATCCGAGCAGGTCCGTGACTGGCGCCGCGAGGTGGGTTCGACCACCGGGGAGCGGACCTGCCGACCACCGTCGCGCGCCTGGGCGAACCGCACCGGACCACGTCCGGAGAAGGAGTCCACGAGCCATGCCCCAGAACGACGCCTCCAACCCCGTCAGCGTCGCCTACCGCGCGATGCTCGACGTCATCGCCGCGGTCGAGCCGACCATCGCGGCGGCCACGGCGAAGGAACTGTCCGACCAGCGCGACTCGCTCAAGCTGATCGCCAGCGAGAACTACGCCTCCCCCGCCACCCTGCTCACGATGGGCACCTGGTTCTCGGACAAGTACGCCGAGGGCACGGTCGGCCACCGCTTCTACGCGGCCTGCCAGAACGTCGACACCGTCGAGCGGGTCGCGTCCGAGCACGCCAAGGCGTTGTTCGGCGCGCCCCACGCCTACGTCCAGCCGCACTCGGGCATCGACGCGAACCTCGTGGCCTTCTGGTCGATCCTCGCCACCCGCCTCGAGGCGCCCGCGCTCGCCGACGCCGGGGTGAAGAACGTCAACGACCTCTCCGAGGCCGACTGGGCGAACCTCCGGCACCGCTTCGGCGACCAGAAGATGCTCGGCATGAGCCTCGACGCGGGCGGGCACCTCACCCACGGCTTCCGCCCCAACATCAGCGGCAAGATGTTCGACCAGCGCTCGTACGGCACCGACCCGCAGACCGGCCTGGTCGACTACGCCGAGGTGCGCCGCCAGGCCAAGGAGTTCAAGCCGCTCATCCTCGTCGCGGGCTACTCCGCCTACCCCCGGCGGATCGACTTCGCGAAGATGCGCGAGATCGCCGACGAGGTCGGCGCGACCCTGCTCGTCGACATGGCGCACTTCGCCGGCCTGGTCGCGGGCAAGGTCTTCACCGGCGACGAGAACCCCGTGCCGTTCGCGCACATCACCACGACCACCACGCACAAGTCGCTGCGCGGTCCGCGCGGCGGCATGGTGCTGTGCCAGCCCGAGTACGCCGACGCCGTCGACCGGGGCTGCCCGATGGTGCTCGGCGGCCCGCTGCCGCACGTCATGGCCGCCAAGGCCGTCGCGTTCGCCGAGGCCCGCAAGCCGGAGTTCGAGACCTACGCGCACGCCGTGGTCGACAACGCCCGCGCGCTGGCCGCGGGGCTGGTCTCGCGCGGCGGGTCGGTCGTCACCGGCGGCACCGACAACCACATCGTGCTTCTCGACGTCTCCTCGTTCGGCGTGACCGGGCGACAGGCGGAATCGGCGCTGGTCGACTCCGGCATCGTCACCAACCGCAACTCGGTGCCGCGCGACCCGAACGGCGCCTGGTACACCTCCGGCGTCCGGCTCGGCACCCCCGCGCTCACCACCCGCGGGTTCACCACCGACGACATGGACGCCGTCGCGCAGCTCATCGTCGACGTCCTCACCGACACCGAGGCGTCGCCGACCTCGGCCGGCGCGCCGTCGAAGGCGAAGTACGCGCTGTCCGAGGCCGTCCGTGACAAGACGCAGTCCAGCGCCAGCGAACTGCTGCGCGCGCACCCGCTCTACCCCGAGCTCGACATCGCCGGCT
>CAXUNA010000601.1:0-486 GCA_964252095.1 uncultured Jatrophihabitans sp.
CCTCGGCCTGGTTCCCGGTCCGGGCAGCGAGGCGGGGGAGTCGCGCACGTACGTGCCCGGCGACGACGTCCGGCGCATGGACTGGGCGGTCACCGCCCGCACCAGTCAGGCGCACGTGCGCGAGACCGTGGCCGACCGCGAGCTCGAGACCTGGCTGGTCGTCGACCTCTCGCCGAGTCTCGACTTCGGCACCGGACGCTCGGAGAAGCGGGAGCTGGTGCTCGCCGCCGCGACCGCGCTCGTGCACCTCACCGCCGGGACCGGCAACCGGGTCGGCGCCGTGGTCACCACCGGCGAGCAGGTCATCCGCGTCCCCGCCCGCGGCGGCCGGGCCCACGCACGTCATCTGCTCGAGACCATCGCGTCGACCCCACGCGCGAGCGCGGGCCGGCGCGGCGACCTCACCAGCGCGATCGACTCGCTGCGTCGCCCACCCCGGCGGCGCGGCCTCGTCGCGGTGATCTCGGACTTCCTCGGTCCGGTCGC
>CAXUNA010000601.1:496-2761 GCA_964252095.1 uncultured Jatrophihabitans sp.
GCGTCGGCCCGGAGTGGATGCGCCCGCTGCGTGGTCTCGGGGCGGGGCACCAGCTGCTGGCCGTGGAGGTCGTCGACCCCCGCGAGCTCGAGCTCGCCGCCGCGGGCCTCGTGACCTTCGTCGACCCGGAGTCCGGCGAGCAGCTCGAGGTGCAGACCTCCGACGCCGCCGTGCGCCTGCGGTACGCCGCGGCCGCCGCCGCGCAGCGCCGCGAGATCGCCACCGCGATCCGCCGGGCCGGTGCGGCCCACCTGCAACTGCGCACCGACCGCGACTGGGTCGCGGACGTCGTGCGCTTCGTGCTCGCCCAGCGTCACGCCGGAGCGGGAACGACCCCGACGGCAGGGGTCACCCGGGCGGAGACCGTCCGGTGAACGTCGAACGAGCGGAGCCCTCCCGATGAACTTCCAGTCGCCGGTGTGGTTGTGGCTCCTGGTCCCGGTCGGCGCCATCGTCGGCGTCTACGTGTGGCAGCAGCTGCGACGCAAGCGCTACGTCGCCCGGTTCAGCAACGTCGAACTACTCGCGAGCGTGGTCCCGCGCCGCCCGGGGTGGCGGCGGCACGCCACCTTCGCGGCGCTCATGATCGCGCTCATCGTGCTGACCGTGGGGGTCGCGCAGCCGACCGGCAAGGTGCGGGTGCCGCAGGAGCGCGCGACCGTGATCCTCGCGATCGACGTCTCGCAGTCGATGAAGGCCGACGACGTCCTGCCCGACCGCATCAGCGCGGCCAAGCAGGCGGCCAAGGAGTTCGTCGACCTGCTGCCGCCGCGCATCAACGTCGGGCTGGTGAAGTTCGCCGGCAGCGCGAGCGTGGTGGTCCCGCCGACGATCGACCGCGACAGCCTCAAGGTCGCGGTCGACGGCCTCCAGCTCGCCGACTCCACCGCGATCGGCGAAGCGGTCTTCACCTCGCTCGATGCCATCGCCGCGTTCAGCAAGGCCACCACGGCCAAGGACGACAAGCCCGCGCCCGCCCGCATCGTGCTGCTCTCGGACGGCTACAACAACAAGGGCCGCAAGGTGAGCGCCGCGGCCGCGGCGGCCAAGGACCCGAAGATGCCGGTGCCGGTCTCGACGATCGCCTTCGGCACCGACGACGGCACGCTCGACGTCGACGGCCAGGTGGTCTCGGTCCCCGCGGACAAGACCACGCTGAACCGGCTCGCCGACGACACCGGCGGCTCCTTCCACACCGCGACCTCGGCCTCGGAACTCAAGCAGGTGTACGCCGACATCGGCTCCCAGATCGGCTACACCACCGCCGAGCGCGAGATCAGCTGGCGGTTCCTCGCCCTCGGTCTGCTGTTCGCGATCGCGGCGGCGGGCCTGTCGCTGCTCTGGTCGGGCCGGCTGACCTAGCCGGGACACCGGGCCGGTCCGACGTGGCGCGTGACTGTGCAGACCTCGCACACTCGCGGGTGATCGCTAGGCGATCGACGGTCGTCGTCCTAGCGTCGCGGTATGACGGACAACGCGACGCTGCGGACCCTCTCCGGCCTCCCCGACACCCCTGCCCCACTCGGCGACTCGACGCTGGTGATGATCGACCTGCAGAACACCTACACGCGCGGCGTGATGGAACTCGAGGGCGTGCAGGCGGCGATCGACGAGGCCGAGGTGTTGCTGGACCGCGCGCGGACGGCCGGCATCCCGATCTTCCACGTCATGCACGACAGCGGTGAGGGATCGCCCTACGACGTCCGCGCCGAGATCGGTCAGATCGTCACGCGGGTCGCGCCCCGCGACGGCGAACCGGTGATCGTCAAGGCCTTCCCGAACTCGTTCGTCGGGACCGACCTGCACGAGCAGCTGTCCGCCGACCCTGACCGCGACCTGGTCATCGCCGGGTTCATGACCCACATGTGCGTGAACTCGACCGCCCGCGGCGCGTTCAACCTCGGCTACCGCCCGAGCGTGGTCGCCGGCGCCACCGCCACCCGCTCGCTGCCCGGCCCCGACGGCGCCACGGTCGAGGCCGCCGCCCTGCAGACCGCGAGCCTCGCCGCGCTGGCCGACATGTTCGCGGTCGTGGTGCCGACGTCGGCGGCCATCCCGGACTGACCGGGAGCCGCCACCGCCGGTAGCTATCCCTCGCTGCCGGGCGTCGAAACCGGACATTCCGCCCGGACCCGGAGGGCGTGCTGGACGCGGCTCGCGGCGCGCGCGTCGAGGGCGACGAAGGGCTCTTCGATCAAGAGGACGCGCACGCGCGGCGAGGTCACCGCCTCGGCAAGCGCCACGGCCCGCTCTTCGCCGGCCGAC
>CAXUNA010000602.1:0-2758 GCA_964252095.1 uncultured Jatrophihabitans sp.
GCTTCCTGGGCGCTGAGCAGCCGGTCGACGACCTCGGGGGCGGAGGCGGTGTCCAGCGGCGGTCGGGGGGCGGCCACCCGCCGATGCTCGCCGCGCACCGGCCGCGCGTCAAACGCACCTAGGATCCCGGGATGCAGTACCGCACCCGACCAGCCCCCTGCACGCACTGTGGCGACACCGTGCTCGTCGCCGAGCGGCCGGCGCTGAAGCTGTTCGGGTACTCGCTGGGCAAGCCGTCGGCCGGCGGCCTCGAGCACGCCGACCCCTCGCCCGACGGCGACGTGTTCGACGGTGTCGACGACTCGTGTCACCGCCCGCCCGTCCGGCGCTGACCCCGGGCCTTGCCGTGGCGGCATTGGTCACCCTAGAGTAACCGTTGCTCATGAGTGACCATGCGGTCGACCTCGTCTTCGACGCCCTCGGGGAACCCGTCCGGAGGGAGATCCTGCGCGTCCTGCGCGACGGCGCCCTGCCGGTCGGGGCGCTCGCCGCCCGGTTGCCGGTGGGCCGACCAGCGGTGAGCAAGCACCTGCGGGTGCTCGCCGGCGCCGGGCTGGTGCGGCACGAGAGCCGCGGCACCCGCAACCTCTACGCGCTCGCCCCCGAGGGTCTGCTCGCCGCCCAGCAGTGGCTCGTCGCCACGTGGGACAGCGGGCTCGAGCGCTACGCCGCCACCGTCCGCGCCGCCGTCGACCCGCCTCCGGAGGTCCGTCCATGACCGAGGTGCCGCCCGTCCGCCGCGAGATCGTCGTGCCCGCGCCCGCTGCCGTCGCGTTCGACGTGTTCACCCACTGCGTCGGCAGCTGGTGGCCGGTCGCCTCCCACAGCGTCCACGGCGCCGCCGCGACCGTGGCCTTCGTCGACGGCGTCATCGTCGAGTCGGCACCGGGGGAGCCGGACCGGACCTGGGGCACGGTGCTCGCGTCGGAGCCGCCGGCGCGGTTGTCGTTCACCTGGCACCCGGGCCGCGGGCCGGAGCGGGCCAGCCGGGTCGACGTCACCTTCGAGCCCGTGGACGGCGGCACCGCGGTGCGCCTGGTGCACTCGCAGTGGGAGGCGTTCGCCGATCCGGCCGCCGCGCGCGAGGAGTACGACACGGGTTGGCCCATCGTCCTCGGCCGCTACGCCGACGCCTTCCCCGTCGCCGCGTGGACGTGGGTGATGGTGTTGCACCGCGCAACGGTCGGTGCCGACGTGTTCTCGGACCCGCGCTTCGCCCTGCACGCCGCGTTCCTCGACCGGATGGCCGACGCCGGTTACCTCGTCGCGGCCGGCCCACTCGCCGACGAACCCGGTGCCGGTGCCACGGTCCTGCGGCTCCCCGGCGGAGACCGGCTCGCGGCCGCCACGCTTCTCGCCACCACGGCGGACCAGTCCGTGGTGCAGGGGCTGTTCACGGTCGCCGTCCGGCCGTGGTCGGTGGTGACCACCGGCACCGTGGGCTGATCGAGCCCGACCGGAGGTGCGCGCAGCAGCGCGGCGCGGTCGACGCCGTCCGCGGCGGTCACGCACCCACGCGGGCCCGGCCCGGGAGCGGTTGCACCGGGGATCGGACCAAAGGTGTCATTCGGACAAACCTTGACAAGGTGATTGGTCTAGGCCAATGTCATAGATCACATTGGTCCAGACCATTGGCTCCCCGAGCCCCGCCCGCAGAGGTGTGACGATGTCACGGAACCGCAGTCTCGTCCGGATCGCGGGAGCCGCGCTCGCGGCCGTCACCGCGGTCGTCCCGGCCACGCTCACCGCTGCCGGCCCCGCGCAGGCCGACGACGCCCTGCACTACTTCTCCGCGCCCTACGTCATGCCGGGCGAGAGCCTGCCGGACATCGGTGCCGTCATGTCCGCCACCGGCCAGAAGACCTTCATGCTCGCGTTCGTCCTCGCACCGAGCGACGGCAGCAGCTGTACGCCGACCTGGGACGGCACCCGCCCGCTCGACTCGGACACCCTCGCCCCACCGGTGATCGACACCGTGCGCCACGCGGGCGGCGACGTCTCGGTCTCGATCGGCGGCTACGGCGGCACCAAGCTCGGCCAGGTGTGCGGCACGCCGGAGGCCACCGCCGCGGCCTACCAGCAGGTCATCGACAGGTACTCGCTCGAGGCGATGGACTTCGACCTCGAGGAACCGGAGTACGAGAACACCGCGGCCATCGCCAACGAGATCGGCGCGATCCGGATCCTCACGGCGGACAACGCCGGACTGCGGGTCTCGATCACGATGCCCGGCACCGCCGACGGCACCGGCTGGTTCGGGCAGAACGTCCTGACCGTTGCTCGCGACAACGGACTGACCGACGCCAACTACTCGATCATGCCGTTCGACGGCGGCTTCAACGGTGCCGCGTCCCAGACCGCCGCGCTCGACGCCTTCAACGCCAAGCTGGTCGCGACGTTCGGCTGGGACTCGGCGACCGCCTACGCCCACGAAGGCGTGTCGATGATGAACGGCGTCTCCGACTCGGGCGAGCACTTCACCACCGATGACTTCCAGACCGTCCTCGACTACGCGAACGCGAAGGGCCTGGGTCGCTACACGTTCTGGTCGGTGGGCCGCGACCGGGCGTGCACCGACGGCTCGACCACGGCCACGAGCTACTGCAGCGGCATCGCTCAGGACGACTGGGCCTTCACGCAGTTCACCGCCCGCTTCCCGCACTGATCCCCTCCCGATCCAGAACGGAGCAACCCCCCATGATCCGCAGAACCCTCACGGTCCTCGCCGCGACCGTTGCAGTAGGCAGCGGTCTCGCCG
>CAXUNA010000603.1:0-2744 GCA_964252095.1 uncultured Jatrophihabitans sp.
ACCTCATGGACTCGACCATCACCAACATCGCCGCGCCGACGATCGTGCGCGAGATCGGTGGCGGCGAGGGCCTGGTCAAGTGGCTCGGTGCGTCCTACGCCCTCGCACTCGGCGTGCTGCTCGTCGTCGGCGGCCGGCTCGGCGACCGGTACGGCAAACGCCGGATGTTCCTCGTCGGCATCGCCGGTTTCGGCATCGCGTCGTTGCTGTGCGGGCTCGCCGCGGATCCCGCGATGCTGATCGTGGCCCGGCTGCTGCAGGGCGGGTTCGGTGCGGTGCTCATCCCGCAGGGCATCGGGCTGCTCATCGCCACCTTCAGCCGCGAGCAGTTCCCCACCGCCGCCGTCGCGTTCGGCCCGGTGCTCGGCGGCTCCGCGGTGCTCGGGCCGATCGTCGCGGGGCTGGTCATCAGCGCCGACATCGGCGGCCTCACCTGGCGGCCGATGTTCCTGCTCAACATCGTGCTCGCCGCCGTCGGCCTGGTCGCCGGCTGGAAGCTGCTTCCCCACGACGGGGAGCGACGGCCGGTTCCGATCGACGTCCCCGGCGCCGTGCTGCTCGGGACGTCCATGACCGGGTTGGTCCTCGGCCTCATCGACGCTTCGACCGACGGGTGGACCACCGTCCCGGTCGTGGCGCTGATCGCGGGCGTCCTGCTGCTGGTCGGCTTCGGGGTCCGGCAGCGCACCGCGGCCGACCCGCTCGTCATCCCCTCGCTGCTGGCGAACCGCGGGTTCACGTCCGGGCTGCTCCTCGGCCTCGTGTACTTCGCGGCCGTCAACGGTTTCGCCTACGTCGTCTCGCTGTTCTTCCAGCTCTCGCTGGGGCTCACGGCCGTGCAGGCCTCGCTCGGGCTGGCACCGCTCATGGTCGGCATCATCGCGATGTCGTTCACCGCCCGGCCGCTCATCCCCCGGCTCGGCCGACGCCTGGTCGTGACCGGCCTGGTCGTGTCGCTGGTCGGCGTGGTGGCGCTGTTCCTCACGGCCTGGCTCGTCCCGTCGCACGTCACGGCGTGGACGATGGCGCCGTCGGTGTTCGTGCTCGGCGTCGGGATGGGCGCCTCGTTCAGCAGCATCTACGACGTCGCGATCGGCGACCTCGACGAGTCCGAGGCCGGCAGCGCGAGCGGCTCGCTGAGCGCGGTGCAACAGCTGGCCGCGGCGATCGGATCGGCGGTCATCACCACGGTCTTCTTCGACCGGCTCGGACACGGCGGTGTGGATGCCCTACGGGTCAGCCTGCTCGTGGTGGGCGCGATCGTGGTGCTGTGCCTCGGCCTGGTGTGGCTGCTGCCGCGGAACGCGCCGGCGGGCGTCGGTCACTGAGGCGTGGCGGCGACGCCCCGGGCGGCGCGGTCGACGCGCGCGAGTGACCGGTCGGCCACCGTGACCAGGAGGAACAACGTCGCGGCGCCCAGGGCGAACCACGCCAGTTCGTGCAGGCCCCGGGTGTCCGCCCGCTCGCCGAAGAACGCACCCGAGGCCGCGGACGCGATGATGGCGCCGAGGTAGAAGAAGGTGCGCAGGAGGCCGGCGGAGGCGCCGATCCGGGCCGGGTCGGCCTGGTGGTACAGCGCGTTCTGGGTGGCGAGGGACGCGAGCCCCTGCGGCACCCCCATGACGACCGCCACGCCGACGACGAGCCACAACGCGGTGCCGGCGCCGAGGAACAACAGCAGCGCGCACGCGACGACTTGTCCGGCCGCCGCGACCATGAGCTTGGCCCGGATCTCCGGCCGGCGGCCGGTGAGGGCCACGATGCCGATGCCGACCGCGAACACCGGCAGCAGCACCAGGCCCGCCGCGGACGGCGCCAGGCCCCGGCCGTCCTCGAGCCACTGCGTGAAGCCGTAGAGGAACGAGTAGCTGACCGTTGCCGCGAGCAACGACCGCACGTAGGTGAGCACCATCGGCACGTTGCCGGCGAGGACGCGGACGTCGACGAACGGATCCCGGTGGCGCAGCTCCCGCGCCACGAACAGCACACCCGCCAGCACCGTGGCGCCGAGCAACCACAGCCGCTCGACCCGGATGTCCATGAGGAACAGCAGCAGCGTCACGAGGGTCGCGGCGAACAGCCCGATCCCGACGACGTCGATCGGTCCCCGCCCCGGCTGATCGGCCTCGAGGGCGGTGCGCCGCGGCAGGACGAGCCACCCCATCACCAGGCAGGCGAGCGCCAACGGGACGTTGACCGCGAACGTCGCCCGCCAGCCACCGAGGCCGATGAGCAGGCCGCCGAGGGTCGGCCCCACCACGGCGACGGTCTGGGTGGCGACCGACAGCAGCGTCAGCACCCCGGCGGGGCTCGCCCGGCCGGTGCGCTTCGCCTCGCTGCGGATGAGGTACATCGACGCCGGGTACCCCGCGCACGTCCCGAACCCGAGCACGACCCGCGCGACGACGAGCACCCCGAGGTTCGGTGCGAGCGTGCCCAACAGGCCCGCCACCCCCGTCAGCGTGGCGCCCACCAGGAACAACCGCCGCGGGCCGAACGTGTCGACCAGCCGGCCCACGAGCGGTTGACCGATCGAGGTGGCGAGGTACAGGCCCGAAACCAGCCAGGCCGTCTGCGACGCGGGTGCCCCGAACGCCGTCGCGATCGGGACCAGTGCGACCGCGATGACCGACGAGTTGACCGGGTTGAGGATCGAGCCCAGCACCATGGGCCCGAGCAGGCGCCGGTCGAACGTCGGTCCGTCCGGCGTCGCGGCCTCGGCGGCGGGAGCGGGGGCGGGGGCG
>CAXUNA010000604.1:0-2743 GCA_964252095.1 uncultured Jatrophihabitans sp.
GTCCCGGCCACCGACACCGTCCGCCGCTTCCCCACCGCGGCGGTCCCCGGCCGGCTGGCCTCGTGACCGTGGCGGGCGTCGTCGAGCGGTCGCGGTACCGCCTACGGTACCGGCCGCGGTTGCTCGCGCGCGCGGCCACCGGTTTCCCGCTCGCCGAGTCCGGCGTCCGCATCGAGAACCCCCGCAACGTGCGGATCGGCCCGCGCACCCGGCTGATGCGCGGGGCGATGGTCCTCGGCAACGGGGGCCCGGTGACGATCGGCGCCGATTCCCTCATCGCGCGCTGGGCGATCGTGCAGGCCGTCGGCGGCAGCATCACGATCGGCGACCGCGCGGGGTGCGGCGACTTCTGCAACCTCTACGGCCAGGGCGGCCTGACCATCGGTGACGACTCGATGCTCGGCTCCGGCACCCGCGTCCACACCGCCGAGCACCGGATGGACCGGCTCGACCTGCCGACCCTCGCGCAGGGCGAGATCCTCGCGCCGACGGTCATCGGCGACGGCGTCTGGGTCGGGGCCAACGTCGTCATCCTCGCCGGCGTCACGATCGGTGACGGTGCCGTGGTGGCGGCCGGCGCCGTCGTGACCCGGGACGTCGAGCCGTACGCCGTCGTCGCCGGCGTACCCGCCCGCACGATGCGCTCGAGGCTGGCCCGCCCGGCCGCGGCATCCTGATGCCCGGACGGGCCCGCGCCGTCCGGCTGCGGATCGACCGGGCCGCGGCGGCTCGCCGGTTGCGCCCGATCCGCGTGGGCCGCTGGGTCGAGTGCCGCGGGCACCCGGTCGTCGACATCGCCGACGCCAGCGCAGGTGACGCGTTCCGGGTCTTCAGCTGCGAGGCGACCACGGTCATCAGCGGTTCCGGTCGGCTGACCTTCGGCGACGACGTCTTCGTCAACAGCGGGACACGGATCCGCTGCGACGTCGCCGTCACGATCGGGGACCACGTCGCCATCGGCTTCGACGTCGTCGTCACCGACACCGACTTCCACGGTGTGGAGGGCAGACCGGTGCACACTGCACCGGTCGTGATCGGCTCGGGCGCGTGGATCGGCGGCCGCGCCGTCATCCTGCCCGGCGTCACGGTCGGCACCCGCGCCCTCGTCGCCGCCGGCAGCGTGGTCACCCGTGACGTCCCCGACGACACCCTCGTGGCCGGGAACCCGGCGCGGGTGGTGCGGACGCTGGCCTACCCCGACGGGATCGACCGTGCCGCCCACGGCTGAACCCTCCGGCACGCGGCGCCGGATCGGCGCGTACGTCCTGGCGGCCGACCCGACCTGGATCACGTCCACCGTGGCCCGCTACTACGACCTGCTGGACGACCTCGTCGTCGTCGCGGCCTCCGACGGCACCGGCTGGACCGGTGCGCCGATCGCGTCACTGCCGTGCGTCGCCCTCGTCCGGGCCCTCGACACCCGCGGCATCGTCCGCGTGGTGTGGGGCGAGTGGCGCGATCCCGCGCACCCGCTCCACGCCGAGACGGCCCAGCGGCAGGCCGCACTCGACACCCTCGGCCACGTCGACTGGGTGATCCAGCTCGACGGCGACGAGCTGCTGCCCGAGCCGACCGCGCTCGTCGACGCCATGGCCGAGGCGGAGCGGCTGGCGGTCGACGCCATCGAATGGCCGATGCGCGTGCTGTTCCGGCGGCGCCGCGACGGCTCCTACCTCGAGGTGGAGAACGCCGACGGCCGGGCCCATTTCGAGTACCCCGCCCCGGTGGTGGTGCGGCCGCACGTCACGCTGACCGAGGCGCGTCGGACCGCCGGGCCATTCCTCCGGATGGCGGTGCACGACGACCACACCTCGTTGCAGGTGGCCGCCCCCGCCGCACCGGGCGAGGTGCGACGTCACGCACTGCAGGCCGAGCAGGCCGTGATCCACAACAGCTGGGCCCGGGACCCGTTGTCGGTACGGCGGAAACTCGCCTCGTGGGGACACCACGGCGGGCGACGCACCCGGCTCTACTTCGCCCTGTGCTGGCTCCCGTCGGCGGTGACGTGGCGGCTGCTCCGCGACTTCCACCCCCTGGTGCGTCCGCTCTGGCCGCGGCTCGCGCCGAGCGGCACCGAGATCGAGACCCTGCTCGACGCGACGGACCGCCACGCATGAGGTACCGGCCCGAGCTCGACGGGGTACGCGCCGTGGCCGTGCTCGCCGTGCTCGCCTCGCACAGCGGGATCCCGGTCGCAGGGGGCGGCTGGCTGGGGGTCGAGGTCTTCTTCGTGCTCTCGGGCTACCTCATCACCGCCCTGCTGCTCGCCGAGCACGCGGCGACCGGGCGGGTCGACCTGCGCCGGTTCTACGGCCGACGCGCGCTGCGGCTCTACCCCGCCCTGCTCCTCGTCCTGCTGCTGGGGGTCGTGTTCCACCGGGCGTTCGGCCACGAGTCACTCGCCGGCTACGGCCGGGCAGCGCTCGTGGCCGGGTTGTACCTGCAGGACTTCGTCTCCGGGTTCACCGGCTCGGTCACCGGCGGGTTCGGCCACACCTGGAGCCTCGCGGTCGAGGAGCAGTTCTACCTGGTCTGGCCGGTGGTGCTGGTCCTGCTGCTCCGCGGGCGTCGGGACCCGCTCCGCTGGGCGGTGGCCGGTGTCGTGCTCGGATGGGTGTCGATGACCGTGTCGATGCGGCCATCGGGCGCGGGGGTTCCGATGGCGTCGTACTACCTGCCGTGGAACGTGTTCCCGCAGCTGCTCGTCGGCGGCGCCCTCGCCCTGCTGGTGGCGCGCCGGGGC
>CAXUNA010000605.1:0-2741 GCA_964252095.1 uncultured Jatrophihabitans sp.
TCGCCGCGACGTCGGGCGTCGCGGTCGCCGGGGTGTCGCGCAGCGCCACGAGACAGTGGGCGTCGTCCGGGCCGAGGGGTGCCGCGGTGGCGCACGGCTCGACCGCCTTGCCCAGCGCCACGACGGGTGCGGCCGCGGCCGGACCCGGCACCAGCAGCCCGACGACCACGGCCGACACCGTCGCCAGCAGCGTCGCGCGGGTGGCGCGACGGACGTGGGCGACGGGGGTGCTCACACCGGTGGGTCCCTCGATGGCGGATGGGGCGGGCGTGGTGACGGTACCTCCCACGGTTTAGAGTGATGCCGTCATGCGTGCGGCTCTGCTCCTTCGCAGCCGCGGCGAGGCCCGGTAACACCGGTCGGCCCCTCGTCGCGGGAGTTGGTGCTGCCGATCGGATCATCAGCCCGCTGACCCTCTGGAGCCGACCGTCATGACCACCTCGTTCGCACAGCAGCCCTCCGGGATGCCGTGCCACCGCTACCGCCCCTTCCCCGCCGTCGACCTGCCCGACCGGCAGTGGCCCGGCCGCACCGCCACCGCCGCGCCCCGCTGGCTCGCCACCGACCTGCGCGACGGCAACCAGTCGCTCATCGACCCGATGAACGCCGCGCGCAAGCGCACGATGTTCGACCTGCTCGTGCGGATGGGCTACAAGGAGATCGAGGTCGGGTTCCCGGCCGCGAGCCAGACCGACTTCGACTTCGTGCGCGAGCTGATCGAGTCCGACCGCATCCCGGACGACGTCCGCATCTCGGTCCTCACCCAGGCCCGTGAGGAGCTCATCGAGCGGACCGTGCAGGCGCTGGTCGGCGCGAAGCAGGCCACCGTGCACCTGTACAACGCCGCCGCGCCGGTGTTCCGCAAGACGGTCTTCGGCTTCCCCGGTGACGGCCGGGCCGAGACCCGCGCCATCGCGGTCGACGGCACCCGTGCCGTCATGAAGTACGCCGAGCTACTGCTCGGCGACGCCACCGAGTTCGGCTACGAGTACTCGCCCGAGATCTTCATGGACACCGAGCTCGACTTCTCGCTGGAGATCTCCTCGGCCGTCATGGACGTCTGGCAGCCCGGGGCCGACCGCGAGATCGTGCTGAACCTGCCGTGCACGGTCGAGCGCTCGACCCCGAACGTCTACGCCGACCAGATCGAGTGGATGAGCCGGAACCTGCCGCAGCGCGACCACATCGCGCTGTCGGTGCACACCCACAACGACCGCGGCACGGCCGTCGCGGACGCCGAGCTGGCCGTGCTCGCGGGGGCCGACCGCGTCGAGGGGTGCCTGTTCGGCAACGGCGAGCGCGGCGGCAACGTCGACCTGGTGACGCTCGGGCTCAACCTGTTCACCCAGGGCGTCGACCCGATGATCGACTTCTCCGACATCGACGAGATCCGCCGCACCGTCGAGTACTGCAACCGGATCGGCGTGCACGAGCGGCACCCGTACGTCGGCGACCTCGTCTACACGTCGTTCTCCGGCTCGCACCAGGACGCGATCAAGAAGGGCTTCGACGCGCTCGAGCGCGCCGCGGCCGAGGCGGGCCGGCCGGTCACGGAGCTGCCGTGGCAGATCCCGTACCTGCCGATCGACCCCAAGGACGTCGGCCGCTCGTACGAGGCGGTCATCCGCGTGAACAGCCAGTCCGGCAAGGGCGGCGTCGCCTACCTCATGAAGACCGACCACGCTCTCGACCTGCCGCGCCGGCTGCAGATCGAGTTCAGCCAGGTCATCCAGAAGCACGCCGAGGGCACGGCCGGGGTCGCGACCTCGGTGCTGCTGCCCGAGGGCGGCGAGGTCGACAGCGCGACGATGTACGCGATCTTCGAGGCCGAGTACCTCGCGCCGGGCGACTTCAGGCTCGACCGGTTCGCGACGTCGTCGCGCGACGGCGTGGAGCGGGTCGAGGCGACGGTGACGGCGTTCGGCAAGCCCTACGACCTCGTCGGGGTGGGCAACGGCCCGATCTCCGCGCTGTGCACGGCGCTGTCCGAGGTGGACATGGGCTTCGGCGGCATCGGCGTCCGGCTGCACGACTACTCCGAGCACACCCTGCGCGCCGACAAGGACGCCGAGGCCGCGGCCTACGTCGAGATGGAGATCGGTGACCGCGTGCTCTGGGGCGTCGGGGTCAGCGAGTCCATCGTCGGGGCGTCGCTGTACGGCGTGATCGGGGCGATGAACCGGTACGCGCGGGCCCGCAGCTGACGCGGTCGGGGGGTCGCGTCAGTAGACGTACGGGTCCTGGTTCGCGGCGTAGATGACCACGACCAGCCAGAGCACCCCGCCGATGATCCCGAGGATCCCGAGCACGAGCCCGGCGATCCCCATGCCCGAGCCCTGGCCGCGCGAGCGCGACTGCGGGATCGACACGCCGGACAGGATCGCCGCGACCAGACCGAGGATGCCGCCGAAGAACGGGATCCAGAACAGCACGATCGACGCGATCCCGACGATCATCCCGGCGATCCCGAGGCCGTTCTGGCCGGGGCCGGCGGTCGCGGGGTAGCCGTAGCCGCCGGCCGCGGGATACCCCAGCTGACCGTAGGGCTGCTGACCGTAGGGCTGGCCGTAGGCCGGCTGCTGACCGTAGGGCTGCGGTTGGCCGTACGGCTGCTGCTGGCCGTACGCCGCCTGCTGGGGGGCGTACGCGTCCGGCTGGCCGTAGCCGGGTTGCCCCTGGGGCGGCTGCTGGCCGTACGCCGGCGGCGGTGCGTACGCCGGCGGCTGGCCGTAGCTCGGCGA
>CAXUNA010000606.1:0-2738 GCA_964252095.1 uncultured Jatrophihabitans sp.
CACCAGGCCCGCGGCGAGAGCGACCCCGGCCGCGCACCCGGCGAGACGGCGACCGGCCCGCGTCGCGGCGTGGGGCACGTGGGGTTCTCCTGGTACCGGGGGAGCGGCTCCGACGGCCGACTCCGGAACGCCGACTGTAACCGTTGTCGCCCTGACGGACACCTGTCGCGCAGCTGTGGAAACGACGGCCCGTCGCCGTGCAACCGTGTGCGCCCGCGCGAGCACGGGCCGTCACGCTCTAGGTTGGGGTCATCGTCACCAACTCCCCCTCCGACCGACCCCTGCGGGTGGCAGTCATCGGCAACGCCCCGGCCGATCAGCACAGTCGCGGGGGCATGGCGAGCGTCGTGCGGCTCATGGCCCTCGAGGCGGCGGAGGACCCCGGCGTGACGCTGACGATCGTGCCCACGTACCGCGACGTCGGCCGGGTCGAACGCCTCCGGACGTGGGTCACCGGCGTGGTGCGGGTGAGCCGCCTGCTGCTGGCCGGCGAGGTCGACGTCCTGCACGTCCACCTCTCGCACGGCGGGAGCGTGGTGCGCAAGGCGTTCCCCATGGCCGTGGCGCGGCATCGCGGGGTGCCGGTCGTGTTGCACGCGCACAGCTTCAACTTCGCGACCTGGTACGACGGTCTGCCGGCGCGGGGACGCAGCCTCACCCGCCGGGTGCTGCGGGCCGACACCGTCATCGTGCTGAGCCCGTCGCAGCGCGAGGTGTACCAGCAGCGACTGGACGTCGTGCCCGAGAGCGTCGTCGAGGTCGCGAACCCCGCGAGCCTGCCCGACGACACCCGCATCACGCCGCGGGTCGATCCGAACGCCCCGATGGGCGTCGTGTTCCTCGGCCGGTACGGCGAACGCAAGGGGATCATCGACCTCGTCGCGGCCGTCTCGCGGTTGACCCCCGCGGAACGCGCCGGGCTGCACGTCGTCACCGCGGGCGACGGCGAGATCGATCAGTTGCGCGTGGACGTCGACGCGTTGGGGCTCACCGACACCATCGACGTGCAGGGGTGGCTCGAACCGGCCGAACGCGACGAACTGCTGTCGCGCTCGGAGGTGTTCGTGCTGCCGAGCTACGACGAGGCGCTGCCCATGGCGATCATCGAGGCGATGGCGTTCCGGCTGGTGCCGGTCGTCACGCCGGTCGGCGGGCTCCCGGACCTCGTCCACGACGGCGAGAACGGGATCGTGGTCGACGTCGACGACCCGGACGGGATCAGCTCCGCCCTGCGCTCGTTGCTCGCCGACCCGGTGCGTCGTCGCGCGATCGGTGACCGGGCCCGCGCGAGCGTCGAGACCCTCGACGCCGCCGGGTGGTGGGAGCGGCTGACCGGCATCTGGGACGGTCTCGTCACCACCCGCCGCTAGGGCGTGCCCCGCGCGGCGCGTTCCAGCGGTTCCACCCAGGCCTCGGCCGCCCGCGCCGCGCTGTACCGCTCGCGGTAGTGCGCCCGAGCCGCACTGCCTGCGGCGGCGGCGGTCTCCGGGTCGGCGAGGTCGTCGAACACGGCGGCGAGCGCGTCGACGTCGTCGACGTCGACCACCGGCGCACCGGGCGGCTGCGTCGTGAACAGCGCACCGCGTGGTGACGCCACCGGTACGACGCCCAACTGCATCGACAGCAGCTGCGTACCGCTCTGCGACGCGTGCCGGTAGTGCACGAGCGAAGCCTTCGCGGCCGCGAGCGTGGGGACGACGTCGGCGTACGCGTACGAGCCGTCGCGGTGCTCGACCGCGGCGGGCAGCGGGCCCGGGCTGCCACCGCCGACCAGCACCAGCCGGTCACCGCGGTACGCCGTCCCGCCCACGTGCCGCTCCCACGCGGCGAACGCGACCGGCGCGTTCTTGTACGGGAGCAGCCGGCCGACGAGGACGACGTCGTGCCGTGCGGCGGCGGGCACGAACGGCGGGACCGCGGCGTCGGGGAGGTCCGAGGTGAGCGGCACGACGGCCGTGGTGATCCCACGGACGGCGAGGACGTCGGCGACGTACTCGCTGAACACCACGGTCTCCACCGCCGTGCGCTGCCACGAGTGCCCGACCGCCCGGGTCCATGCGGGCGGGCGTTCGGAGAAGTCGTGCGGTTCGTCGTCGTGGACCGCGTGCACCACCGGGGCGAGCCGGGCGAACGCGCTCCACCGCGGGTCGCGGACGAGCTCGGCCACGACGACGTCGGGGGCGAAGGTCCGCGCGCGCCGCCACGCCTCGCGGAACTCCGGCCACGAACTCGGCCGTTTCGGCGACGGGCGCAGGACGATCTCGTCCGGTCGGGTGCTGTCGCGGGTCTCGGGGTGGTTGTCGGACGTGACGAGCAGCGTGTCCACGCCGAGCTCGGCGAGGGCGTCGATCTGGACGCGGGCGAGCCCGCGCAGCCAGGGTGACAGCCACAGCACCCTCACGAGAACGCCGTCCGGATCAGGGTTTCGTACCGGTCGACGGTGGCCTCGAGCGTGTACCGCTCGATCATCCGCTGCCGCCCGGCGACGCCGAGGGCGCGTAACCGGGCGCGGTCCGGGAGCACCGCGGCGAGCGCGTGCACCCAGGCGTCCTCGGTGACCGGTGTGACGACCACGCCGGCGCTGCCGTCCACGAGGATCTCCGGCACGGCGGCGACGCCCGACGCCATGACCGGGACACCGCGGGCCATGGCCTCCAGCAACACCATCGGGAACACCTCGGCCCGGCTGGGCTGCAGGATCAGGTGCGCCCCCGCGATCGCGGCGCCCGGATCGGCGG
>CAXUNA010000607.1:0-1242 GCA_964252095.1 uncultured Jatrophihabitans sp.
CGACGCGCTCGTGCTCGGTTTCCCCGAGGACGGCCCGTTCGACGTCCGCGCCGCGCGCGTCCGGGAGCAGCTGAAGGCCACCGGTCGCGACATCTACGACACCGGCAGCGTCACCCGCTCGATCTACTCGATCCGCGCTCTCGTCCGCCCGGGCAACTCCGGCGGCCCGCTGCTCGACGCCAAGGGTCAGGTGCTCGGCATCGTCTTCGCGACCGCGATCGACGCGAAGGACACCGGCTTCGTGCTCACCAACGCGCAGGTCATGGACGACGCGACGGTCGGCGGCCAGTCGAAGACGGCCGTCGCCACCGGCGGCTGCACGGCGGGTTGATCCGGCCACCGCCCTCCGAATCGGACATTCCGGGCGCGGTGGCCGAGCGGTCGAACCCCGCCGGAACAGCTACGAGGTTGCACCGCGCACACGGTGCAACCTCGTAGTCGAGAGATGAGAGGTTGCCGGGGCGTCGCGGAAAGCGGCGAAACGGACATTACGCCCCGTGCCGCTGATCGCCGTCAGTCGACGGCCCGGGCGCGCCCGCCGGAGCGGGCGGGGTGTCAGCTCGCGCCGGGGTGGCGCAGGACCGCGACGGTGTCCTTCGTCGTCTCGATCGTGCGCTTCGGGGCCTTGATCTTCTTGACGAACCGCAGGCCGACCAGCGCGAACAGCACGGCGACCAGGATGAGGAACCCGAACACGATGAGGTAGGACGCCCAGCGCCAGAGGCCGGCGGCCACCAGACCCTCGGCGAGGGCGATGAAGCCGAACACCGACGCGAACACGACGAGCACGAGCGTGCCGACGAACAGCCCGATCCCGAGGCCCGCGTTCTTGGCGGCGGTGCCGACCTCGGCCTTGGCCAGTTCGACCTCGGCCCGCACGAGCGTCGACAGGTGGGTCGTCGCGTCGGAGACCAGCGATCCGATCGAGGGCTCGTCGGTCTTCGTCAGGCGCACCGGGTCAGGAGCTGTCACAGGTTCACCCTAACCGGCGCCACGTGTCCGGCGGGTCACGAGAGGTCGATCATCAGGTCGAGGGCACCGGGGGTGCCGTCCGGGAGCGGCACACCGTCGTAGGCCGCGACCAGTGCCTCGCCCAGTGCCTCGCAGCGCCGCGCGACCGCTGGGTCGACGTTCGCGAGCACCACGCCGCACCCCGTGCCGGGCGTCGTGGCCGCGCCGAGGTCACCGTCGTCCGCCACCTCGCCGTCCGCGGTGGTGACGAGCAGGTCGCCCGCCCACAGG
>CAXUNA010000607.1:1252-2737 GCA_964252095.1 uncultured Jatrophihabitans sp.
GTCCGGCAGCCCGAGTTCGCCGAGGGCCCAGCCGCGTTCGTCGGGGGAGTCGAAGCCGTACCAGTAGACGAGCGCGTGGCCGGCGTCGACCACGCTCGCGGCGAAGTCGACGGCGGTCATCCCGTCCGCCTCGGGGTCGTCGTCCATGGCCCAGCTCTCGCCGACCTCCCACGGGTCGAAGGGGTCGACGTGCACCAGCGCGCGGCCTTCGGCGAGCCACGCCCCGAGAGCGGTCATCCCGTCGGCCGTCACCGCCCGGGCGCGCGAGGCGCCCGAGCGGGCGATCCACGCCCGCAGGTCGGCCGTGCTCTCCGGATCGGTGTCGGCGAGCAGGGCGTCGGCATCCGGGGCGATCGACAGCGCGACGGCCGCCGAGCCGGGGTAGCTGTCGACCGCGAGGAACCGGCGGGCGACGTCGAGGTACGCCGACGGCCGCGGGAAGGTCGCCGCCGCGTGCCGGATGCCGTACCGCCGTTCGGCGTCACGGGGCAACGGGTTCACCGCGTGGCCAGCGTGCGTCTCGGCGTAGCGGGCGGGGCGCTCGGCGCGCACCACCTCGGCGAGCACGAGGTGCTTCCACACGTCGCCGAGGCGGCCGGCGTGGTGGTTCACGCCGCCGACGCTAGCGACCCGCGCATGACGGGTTCAGGCGAGGTCGCGACCCCGCGAGGCCCGGCGGCCGACGACCAGCGTGAGGTACGCGGGCAGGTCGGGCAGTTCCCACGAGGTGCGGGCGTCCGGGACGACCTGCTGGGTGATGCCGGTCCGGATCATGCCGAGGTCCGCGTCGGAGTCGGTGAGGACCGTGACCCAGAGTTCGGGGGCGTCGGGACTGCCGGCCAGGTTGGCGCGGGCGCGGCGCACCCCGGAGAACTCCTCGATGTCGTCCTCGACCGGGGCGGTGGCGCTGCCGGCGGGCATCACGGTGCGGCCCTCGCCGTGCGCGGTGCCGTCGAGGTCGCTGTCCACGACGACCCGCGAGACACGGTCGACCCGGCTCTGCACGAGCAGCCACCGCAGGAACCACAGCGCGATCAGGGCGGAGACGATCCCGAGCACCCAGTACAGCCAGCTGTGCTGGTCGGCGACGAACCGTTGCACCGGGCCCGGATAGGCGAAGTGGTGCGACCCGTTCGGGATGACGTCGGTGTAGGCGAGGACCAGGACGGCGCCGGCGGCCAGCAGCAGCACGCCGAGGACGGCGAGGCCGATGCGGTTGCCTCGTGCGGTGCGGCGGTGCACGTCAGCGGTCCTTCCGGGAGAGTTTGACCTGCACGCGGTGGGCGTGTGCGGGTTCGAGCTGCGACAACCGGGTCTCGACGACCTCGCGGACGCGGTCGACGAGACCGTCGGTGCGGCGCAACGACGTCGTGGCGCGCACGGTCAGCCGGCGGCGGCCGGCGACCTTCGCCGACGAGATGCCGTCGACGCCCCGGGCCGCCGCGGCGAGCGCGCCCTCCCGGTCGACGTGCAGGAACGCGTGCA
>CAXUNA010000608.1:0-2736 GCA_964252095.1 uncultured Jatrophihabitans sp.
GGTTCGCGAGCGCGGCCTGCTGGGCGAGGGTGGTGACGGCGAACGGCGCCTGCACCTGGCGGAGCGCGGTGGCCACGACGGGATCGGCGGCGACGGCGTACCCGACCCGCATGCCGGCGAGGCCGTAGGCCTTGGAGAAGGTGCGCAGGACGACGAGGTTGCGGTGGTGCGGCAGCAGCTCGAGGCCGTCCGGCACCGCGGGATCGGTGACGTACTCGCGGTAGGCCTCGTCGAGCACCACGAGCAGGTCGTCCGGGACCGCGGCGAGGAACGCCTCGAGTGCGTCGCGGTCGACGGTGGTCCCGGTCGGGTTGTTGGGGTTGCACACGAAGACCAGGCGGGTCGCCGGCGTGATCGCCGCCGCCATCGCCGGCAGGTCGTGCCGGTGGTCGGCCGTGAGCGGGACGGGGACACCGGTGGCCCCGCCGACCGCGATGACGATCGGGTACGCCTCGAAGGAACGCCAGGCGTGCACGACCTCGTCGCCGGTGCCCGCCGTGATGTTGACCAGCTGCTGGCACAACGACACCGAGCCGCACCCGACGGCCACCTGCGCGGGATCGACACCGTGGCGCCGCGCGAGGGCGGCGGTGAGCTCGACGCTGGAGTTGTCGGGGTAGCGGTTGACGTCCGCCGCGACCTCGGCGATCCGTTCCAGCACATGGGGGAGCGGACCGGTCGGGCTCTCGTTGCTGGCGAGCTTCACGGCGCCGGGCACCGACCGACCCGGCACGTACGCGGGCAGTGAGGCCAACGTCTCCCGCAGTCGGACGGTCACAGGGTCACTGTAAGTCAGCGACACGGCACCGTGCGCGGTGC
The DNA here is from genome assembly GCA_964252095.1 of uncultured Jatrophihabitans sp. Lineage (GTDB taxonomy): Bacteria > Actinomycetota > Actinomycetes > Mycobacteriales > Jatrophihabitantaceae > CAXUNA01. Next base: position 820 of record CAXUNA010000608.1, read on the forward strand.
GATGACATCGGTGGTCACGGCAACGGTCCGCCCACCCGACCGGCGCGCCGCCGGGGCTCGAGGCCCCGTGATCCCTAGGCTCCCGAAGGTGCTGCTCACCGTCGTCGCGATCTGCGCGCTGGTGCTCGCCTACGTCGCGCTCGTCGCCGCCTGGCTGGCGCTGCGCACGCTCGGCCGGATCCGCCGTGCCGGCAGCGTCTCCCGCGCCGCCTCGCAGGCCACCGCCAACGCCTCGCTCGCCGAGCACATGGAGTCACGGCTCGCGCAGGTCGAGGCGGAGATCGCCACCACCCGCCGCTCGGCCGCGGCCCGTAGCCGCACCGGTGAACGCGACACGAACTCGGCGCTGGACTCGCTGCGGACCGACGTCGCCGCCTCGCTGCGCCGGGTCGCCCTCGTGCGGTACGACGCGTTCGGTGACCACGGCGGCCGGCTGTCGTTCTCCCTCGCCCTGCTCGACGACACCGGCGACGGCGTGACGCTCACGTCGATCGCCGGGCGCAGCGAGACCCGCGTGTACGCCAAGGGTGTCAGCGCGGGGGAGGGTGACCGCGAGTTGTCGCCCGAGGAGACCCAGGCCGTGCGCGCCGCGATGCGGCAGCAGCCGGGCGCCGCGGCGCGCGAGGCGTCGTAGCCGTTTCTCTAGTGTTGTCGACGTGACCGACGGCGCCCGCATCGCGTTCCTCGGACCCGAGGGCACGTTCGCCCACGCGGCGCTGCTGACCCTCCCGGAGGCCGACGGCGCCGAACTGTTGCCGCAAGCAAGGGTCGTCCACGCGGGCGAGGCCGTGCGGTCGGGCGCGGCCGACGCCGCGCTGGTGCCGCTGGAGAACTCGGGCGAGGGCGGGGTTCCCGCCACACTCGACGAGCTGGCCAACGGCGATCCGCGGGTGATCGTGGACGAGGCGTTCCTGCCGGTCCGGTTCGACCTGCTGGCCCGCCCGGGCACGGTGCTGACCGACGTCGCCGTGGTCGCGACCCACCCCCACGCCGAGGCGCAGACCCGGCGGTGGCTCATGACCCACGCCCCCGCCGCCCGCATCGCCCTGCTGGGCTCGACCGCCGCGGGCGCCGCGGCCGTCGCCGCCGGGGACGCCGACGCCTCGGTGTCGACGCCGCTCGCCGCCACGCTGTTCGGACTGGTGCCGCTCGCCGCCGACATCGCCGACCGCGCGGGGGCGGTCACCCGGTTCGTCCTGCTCGCCCGGCCGCGCACGCCGGCTCCGTCGACCGGGAACGACCGGACGTCGTTGGTGGCCTATCTGCGCTCCGACCACCCGGGTGCGCTGCTGGAACTGGTGTCGGTCTTCGCCGACCGCGGCGTGAACATGACCCGCATCGAGTCGCGGCCGACCAAGGACCGACTCGGCGACTACTGCTTCAGCATCGACTGCGAAGGCCACGTCGCCGACGCCCGCGTGGGCGACGCCCTCGCCGCCCTGCGCCGGGTGTGTGCCGACGTGCGGTACCTCGGGTCGTACCCCCGGCGCGAGGGCGTGCAGTCCGACCTCCCGGTCGGCCGCACCGACCTGGAGTTCGCCGACGCCGCGGCCTGGCTGGCCGGGATCCGCGCGACCGGCTCGACCGGCTGACGCCCCGCCCGCTGGACCGGGCGGCGCCGACCGGTCAGAGGTAGAGCCCGGTGCTCTCCTCGTTGCGCTCGGACGCGACCGCGTGGATGTCGCGTTCGCGCAGGAGCACGTAGTCGTCACCGGCGATCTCGACCTCGTGCCGGTCCTCCGGGCCGAACAGCACCCGGTCACCGTTCTGCACGGTCCGCACGTGGTTGCCGATCGCGTAGACCTCGGCCCACACCAACCGCTTCGAGACGTCCGCCGTGGCGGGGATCAGCAGGCCACCGCTCGAGCGTCGTTCGCCGTCACCGCGGGCGACCTTCACCAGGACCCGGTCGTGCAG
>CAXUNA010000609.1:0-2729 GCA_964252095.1 uncultured Jatrophihabitans sp.
CGGTTTCGGTCTCCCGCCCACCGAGGGCACGCTCACCGGCAAGCCGGTCGCGGGCTGCGCCCAGACCACCGGTGACTACCCGCACCTGCTTTCGGCCGCCCTCGGTCTCACGCTGACCGACGTCACCTGCAGCGGCGCGAAGACCGACGACTTCACCGCACCGCAGACCGTGACCGGGGGGAACCCGCCGGCCCAGCTCGACGTGTTCAAGACGATCCAGCCCGACCTGGTCAGCATCACCATCGGCGGCAACGACCTCGGCTTCTCCAAGATCTCCTCGGACTGCCTCGCGGCGTCGAAGGACGGGCCGGTGTTCCTGCACCAGACGTTCGCCTCGTGCAAGGCGTACTACGAGTCGAGCGCGGCGGGCGGCGGCAAGGCGTTCAACCCGTACGACAAGCTCCCCGCGACCCTCGCCAAGGTCGACGCCGCGATCAAGGCCGTGAAGGTGGCCGCGCCGAACGCCAAGATCGTGGTCATCGCCTACCCGGCCATCGCTCCCGACGCCGCGAACACCCCCGCCGCCGGCTGCTACACCGCGAACGCGCTCAACCCGCCGCTGCCGCTGCCGGGCCTGCCGATCAGCATCGGCTCGACGCTGCCGTTCACCGACACCGACGTCCCCTACCTCGAGCCGCTGCAGCAGCAGCTCGACGCCGGCATCGGCGCCGCCGCCACCGCGAACGGCGCCTCGTACGCCGACATCTTCCCCGCCTCGCTCTCGCACTCGGCCTGCCAGCCGGAGACCACCCGCTGGGTCGAGCCGATCGTCCCGGCCGCGGCCGCGCAGGGCGCCAGCAACACCCTGCACCCGAACCTCGCCGGCACGAAGGCCATGGCCGCCGCGCTCGCACCCGTGGTCACCGCGCTGTTCCCGCCGGTCGTCGTCACCACCCCGCCGGCGAGCAGCACCCCGCCGAGCTCGGGATCGAGCACCGTCTCCTCGTCGGGCACCGCCACCACCGTCGCCGAGGGCACCGCACCGCTCGCGAACACCGGTACGCGCTTCCCCGTCGCCTGGCTGCTCGGCCTCGCCGCGGTGGCGGGCCGGGTCGAAGCTCGTCGGGCCGGCGCGGGGGGGGGGGCCCCCGGGGGCCCCCCCCAACGCCGGTTTCTCATGTCCGCCGGTGCCGCCCGGTGGCCGCCCCGGACCCGGTGACGACCCGGCCCGCCGCCAACGTGACGACGCGGTCGCAGGCGGCGGCGACGTCGGGGTCGTGGGTCGCCACGACCACGGTCACGCCGTCGTCCGCGGCTCGGCGCAGCAGCTCGAGCACCAGCGTCCGGCCGGCGGCGTCGAGTTGCGCGGTCGGCTCGTCGGCGAGCAGCACCCGCGGCGAGACCACCAGAGCCCGCGCCAGGGCGACCCGCTGCTGCTCACCGCCCGACAGCTCCTCGACGAGATGGTCCGCGCGCTCGGCCAGTCCCACCGCCGCCAACTGCTCCCCGGCCGCGGCGCGGATGCGACCACGGGCAACCCCCGCGAGCTGCGCCGCCAGCTCGACGTTCTCGGCGGCGGTGAGCAACGAGAGCAACGCGAAAGCCTGATGCACGAGGCCGATCCGCGGCGGCCCCGGATCCCCGGTGCCGAACGACACCTCGCCGAGGGTGGCGTCCTGCACCCCGGCGACGACGGTCAGCAACGTCGTCTTGCCGGAGCCCGACGGCCCCATCACCGCGGTGACCCGGCCGGCCTCGAACACGAGGTCGACCTCGTCGAGGACCGTGACCCCACCCCACCGGACGCCCACTCCGCGCACCTCGACGTCGAGGGGCACCGGGTCGGTCACGTGTCCTCCCCCGGGTCCGACGGGTGCAGCTCGAGGTGATCGGCCCGCCGCACGAACCGCACCCGCGAGCCGGGCGGGTACCGCTCCGCCACCTCGTCCGGCAACTGCACCGAGCCGTCGGGGGCGACGACGGCGACGGTGCGTCCCGCCCGGCGTTCGGTACCGAGCCGGCCGTCGCGCATCGCGAGGCTGCGGTCCATCGCTGCGCCGAGTTCGAGGTCGTGGGTGACGGCCAGCACCGTCGCGCCCAGGTTGTCCCGTGCATCGTGCAACAGTTGCGCCACGACGTCGCGGTTGCCGGTGTCGAGCTGGTTGGTGGGCTCGTCGACCAGCAGCAGGGCCGGGCGGTCCGCGAGGGCGGCGGCGAGCGAGAGCCGTTGCTGCTCGCCCCCGGACAGGGCACGCACCGGGCGCCGGGCCAGCGGACCGAGCCCGAACAGGTCCAGCAGTTCCGCAGCCCGGGCCCGTCGTTCCCGCCGCGAGGTACCCGGCCGGCGCTGCGCGAACTCGAGGTTGTCGACCACCCGCCCGTAGGGCAGCAGGTTGCGATCGGAGCTCTGCATCATGATCCCGAGACCGCCGGCGCGCAGGGCCAACCGCTGCCGTTCGGACAGCCGGGCCAGGTCCTCGCCCAGCACCTCGACCCGGCCGGCCGAGGGCGTGGTCAGGCCCGCGAGCAGCGCGAGCAGGCTGGATTTGCCCGACCCGGACGGGCCGACGATGCCGACGAGCTCACCGGGGTGCACGACGAGGTCGACGCCGGACAGCGCGATGACCTCGGTGTCACGCGTGCGGTGGATCTGGACGACGCGTTCGAGGCGCACCACCGGGGCGGTGTCGGTCACGGCGGTCACCCCTGACTGTCCCGGAGTCGCGAGGTGTCGGCACGGCGCACGAGCCCCGCAGCGAGCAGCCCGGTGACGACCCCGACGGCGACCA
>CAXUNA010000610.1:0-2728 GCA_964252095.1 uncultured Jatrophihabitans sp.
GGCTCAGACGGTGGCCGCGCCCGGACGCCGGCGCAGCACGGGGGCCCGGTGGGCCAGGGCATCGCGCAACAGCACCCGGCCGCGGTGGATCCGGGAGCGGACGGTCCCGACCTTGATGCCGAGCACGCCCGCGATCTCCTCGTAGGAGAGCTCCTCGAGGTCGGCCAGCACCACGGCGTCGCGGAAGTCCGGCGGCAGCGCGGCGAGCGCCTCGCGGATCTCGGGGTCGAGCCGGTTGTCGCTGTAGCTCTGCTCCGGCCCGGCGGAGGTCGACGGCAACCGGTCCGACGCGTCGTCGGGCAGGGCGTCGAACCGGATCCGCGCCCGGCGCCGGACCATGTCGAGGAACAGGTTCGTGGTGATGCGGTGCAGCCAGCCCTCGAACGTCCCGGGCGTGTAGCGGTCGAGCGAGCGGAAGACGCGGACGAACGTCTCCTGGGTGAGGTCCTCGGCGTCGGACTTGTTGCCGGCGAGGCGGTAGGCGTGCCGGTACACGCGGTCGGCGTGCTCGCGCACGATCTCGTCCCAGCTGTGCTCGGTGCCGGGAGAGGCGACCGCGGCGACGGCCGGCGCAGAGGCCTGGTCGTCTCCGGAGCGGAGCGTGGTCACGGGCTGCCTCGATCGTGTCAGGCCGGCGTGGAGTACCGGCGGTATGACCTCAGGACACCAGTGTCCGCTGTGCGGTTCCCAGGTGCCTGGGTGGGTTCTCAGACAGCCGCCCGGTGACGACCGGGACGAGAACCTGTGAGCACCTGATGCGGATCCGGCTCGAGTTTGCCACGATCTCCCGCGTGCTTCTCGCTGACGGCTTCGTGGGCCTGGTGCTCCTGGGCCTGTGGATCTTCTGCATCATCGACGTCATCACGACACCGGAGCACGAGGTCCGGCACCTGCCCAAGCTGGTGTGGCTGCTCATCGTCATCGTGTTGGCGGAGATCGGCTCGGTCGCCTGGCTGGTCGCCGGGCACCGGTGGGGGCCGTCGTCGTCGCGCGAGTACCGCAGCGAGACGCCGGCGCGCGCCTATCCCGAATACGACCGTCCGGGCCGGGCGATGCCGCAGCGCCCCGACGACGACGAGGCGTTCCTCGCCCAGGTCCGCGCCCGCGCCGAGGCGCAACGGCGCGACCACGAGATCCGCCGCCGGGCCGAGCAGGCCGAGGAGGAGAACCGCCAGCGCGGCCTCCGGGACGACGACCGGGACTGACGCTCCGGTTGGACGGCACGCTCTAGGTTCGCGGGGTGCACACGTACACACCGCGCGTGGCGGAGACCTCCCGGGCACTCGCCGACAGCTGCCTCGAACGGCTGCGGATGCAGGCCCCGCTCGACCACGCCCTCACCCCCGAGCAACTCACCGACGTCGCCGGGGCGACCGTCACCGAGCACGGCATCGGGCACGACGAGGCGGTCCGGCTCTGGAACGACGTCCTCGCGCCGGCCTGCCTCTCGATCGACCACCCGCGGTACCTCTCCTTCATCCCGAGCGCCCCGACCAAGCTCGCGGCCGCGTTCGACATGCTGGTCGGCGCCTCGAGCATCTACGGCGGCTCGTGGCTGGAGGGCTCCGGCGCGGTCTACGCCGAGAACCAGGCCCTGCGCTGGCTCGCCGACCTCGCGGGGCTGCCGCCCGAGGCGGGCGGTGTGTTCGTCCAGGGCGGGACGATCGGCAACCTCTCGGCGCTGGTCGCGGCCCGCGAGACCACCCGGCAGCGGCGCGGCGCCCCGCCGCGGGGCCGCTGGTCGGTGGCGGTGACGGCCGAGACCCACTCGTCGGTCAAGCACGCGCTCGCGGTGGTCATGGACGTCGACATCCTCGACGTGCCGGGCGACGGACGCGGCCGGATGACGGGCGCGGCGCTGCGCACGAGCGTCGAGGCCATGACCGAGTTCGACCGCGACGGCCTGTTCGCCGTCGTCGCGACCGCCGGGTCGACCAACCTCGGAGTGGTCGACGACATCGCGGGCATCGCCGACGTCGCCGACGACTTCGGGCTGTGGCTGCACGTCGACGGCGCCTACGGCGGAGCGGGGCTCGCCGCACCGTCGGTCCGCGAGGTCTACCGCGGGGTCGAGCGCGCCGACTCGTTCATCGTCGACCCGCACAAGTGGCTGTTCGCCCCGTTCGACTGCTGCGCGCTGATCTACCGCGACCCGGCGCTCGGGCGCGCGGCCCACACCCAGCACGCGGGCTACCTCGACCCGGTGACGGTCGAGGGCCAAGAAGAAATCGGTCAGTGGAACCCGTCGGACTACGCCGTCCAGCTCACCCGGCGGGCGAGGGGGCTGCCGTTCTGGTTCTCCCTCGCCGTGCACGGCACCGCGGAGTACGTCACGGCCGTCGAGCGCACGTTGGAGGTCACCCGCGCGGGGACCGAGATCGTGCGGGCGGCCGGGCACCTGGAACTGCTGGTCGAGCCCGAACTGTCGGTGATCGTGTTCGCCCGCCGCGGCTGGGACGCCGACGACTACGCCGCGTGGACCGCCCGGCTGCTCGACGCGCAGCAGGCGTTCGTCACCCCCACCACCCACCGCGGCCGGGTGTGCACCCGGTTCGCGATCGTCAACCCGATGACGACGGTCGAGGACCTGCAACTCATCGTCGACAGCATGCGGTGAGCCGACCGGGACCCGCCCGACCGCGCCGATAGTCTGGCCGCCATGGCGCCTGCTGCTCCCGCACCCATCGGACCGGCCGGCCTCGCCTACGCCGAGGCGTGGGCCCACGAG
>CAXUNA010000611.1:0-2725 GCA_964252095.1 uncultured Jatrophihabitans sp.
GTGTTGCCCTGCGCGTCCTGCACCACCACGGTCGGCTGGGTGACGAACGCGGTCCCGCCGGCGGCACCGGCCGGCAGCTGACGGAACGACAGCTGCGTGGGGGTGCCGGCCGTGACGGAGAACGCCTGGCTCGGAGCGGAGATGAGGGCGTCGGCCGCGTCGATGGCGACCAGCTTGTACCCGGCGCCGGACCGGTCGATCCCGCAGCCGGCGTAGCGCGCGACGCCCTGGGTGGGCGTGACGCTCTTCGCCGTGCAGGTCAGCGCCGCACCCGCCGTGCCGGTTCCCGCGCTGATGCCGAGGACGACCGCCGCCGTCGAGGTCTTCACCGGATCGCCGTGGCCGTCGGCCACCGTCACCTCGGGCTGGTTCGCCCACACGCCGCCCGCGACGCCGCCGCCGGGCTGCTTGCTCACGAGCAGCTGCGCCGCGCCGGACACGAAGAAGTCGTCGCTGACGACGGTGAGGTGCTCGCGGGTGTCGGTGGCGGTGAGGCTGAAGACGCCGCCCTTGCTCACCGCGCAGCCGGCGAACGACGCCGTCCCGCTGCTCGCGGTCGCGGTCGTCGACGAGGTGCCGTCCGGGGCCGTGCAGCTCAGGGCGGCCGCGCGGGTCAGGGTCGCCCCGCCCGCGCCGGTCAGGGTGAGCTGGATCGGAGCGTTGCTGGCGACCTTCGTCCCGTCGTCGGCCGTGGTGAGGACGGTCGGCTGGGCGGTCAGGGCGGTGCCCGGGGCGCCGCCGCCGGGCTGGGTGCCGAACGCGATCTTCGTGGGTAGTACGTCGGCGCCGGCGTCACCGCTGATGAGCAGAGCGGGCAACATCGACGCGACCACCGCGGCGATCACCCCGGCCGTCGTGAGCTTGCGTCGTCCGTTGCGGGCAGGTGCAGACGGACGTCGGCGACCGGTCATGTCAGGTGAGTCCCCTCGATCGGCCGCGCGCTGCGGCACCCCAGCAGAGTGGGGGCTGCTCAAGATCGACTCAAGCTGTGGGCGGTCATTGTCCGAAAGGTCGCTTCTCACATGGAACTCACGTCAACCGCAGCGGTCTGCCCGTGTTCGTCCGGGTTCGCGGCCCTCTCGTCGCGGTCAGGGGGCCCGGATCGCGGCACATCGCTCGGAAACGTGATCTCTGCGCGGGACGGAATGTCGGACGGTCGCGGGTGGCTTGTCCGGGACGTGAGCCGACTCCTCGAGCCGTTGACCCTGCGCGGCACCACGATCCGGAACCGGGCGTGGGTGGCGCCGATGTGCATGTACAGCTCGGTCGACGGCCACCCCACCGACTTCCACCTGGTGCACCTCGGCGCCTTCGCGCGCGGCGGCGCCGGCCTGGTCGTGCAGGAGGCGACGGCCGTCGCGCCCGAGGGGCGGATCAGCCCGGCCGACGCCGGCATCTGGACCGACGCCCAGGCCGAGGACTACCGCCGGATCACCGATTTCGTCACCGGGCAGGGCGCGACGCCGGGCATCCAGCTCGCCCACGCCGGCCGCAAGGCGTCGACGCAGCGGCCGTGGGAGGGCCGGGCATGGGTGCCGCCGGCCGAGGGTGGTTGGACACCGCTCGGCCCGGACGACGACGCCTACCCGGGCCTCGGCGCACCCGCGGCGATGACGGTGGAGCAGATCGCGGACGTCGTCACGGCGTTCGGCGCTGCCGCCGGCCGCTCGGTCGCGGCCGGGTTCGAGGTCGTGGAGATCCACGCGGCGCACGGCTACCTGCTGCACGAGTTCCTCTCACCGCTGTCCAACCGTCGCACCGACCGGTACGGCGGGTCGCCGACCAACCGGGCGCGACTGCTCGTCGAGGTCGTCGATGCCGTCCGGGCCGTGTGGCCCGGGGACAAGCCGCTGTTCGTGCGGCTGACCGGGAGCGACTGGGTCGACGGCGGGCTCACCGTCGACGACGCCGTCGAGGTCGCGACCTCGCTCGTCGGGCACGGGGTGGACCTGTTCGACATCAGCTCCGGCGGCAACTCACCGGACCAGCGCATCGATCTCGGGCCCGGGTACCAGGTGCCGTTCGCGGCCGCCGTGAAGCGGGCGACCGGCGTCCCCACCTCGGCCGTCGGCCTCATCACCGACGGCCCGCAGGCCGAGCAGGTGCTGCGGGACGGGGCGGCCGACGCGGTCATGGTGGCCCGTGGCTGGTTGAAGGACCCCTCGTGGGCGCAGACCGCCGCCCGCGACCTCGCCGCCCTCGACGGCGGGGTGGGCGCGGACGACGTGTACTGGGCCCCGCAGTACGTCCGCGGACGGTAGGACCATCGGGTCACTCATCGGGCAGGCCCGCAGGCGAAAGGCATGTTCACTCATCGGGCAGGCCCGCAGGCGAAAGGCATGGGTGTGTACGTCCTCGACGAGGGCCCGCGCGACGCGCCGGTCGTCCTGCTGCTGCACGGCTTCACCTCGTCGACCCATTCCTGGGACCTGGTGACGCCCGCCCTGACCCGCGGTCACCGCGTGGTGCGGGTCGACCTGCTGGGCCACGGCGTCGGCCTGCGCGGGAGCGTCCGCGGCGGTGCTGTCGGATCTCGGCGTCCGAGTAGTCCGGCGCCTGCGCGACCACGACGAGCCGTCCGATCCGGGACCCGCGCTCGGCCAACTCGACCGCGACGTCGGCGCCGCACGAGTGGCCGCCCACCCTCACGTCGTCGACGCCGCCATCCGACCGCACCGCCGCCACCGCCTCCCCCTTCACCTTAGGTGTGACCTCCTTCAAGCGT
>CAXUNA010000612.1:0-2722 GCA_964252095.1 uncultured Jatrophihabitans sp.
GAAGAACGCCTCGACCGCTGCCAGCGCCACGGCCGCGTTCTGCGCCTGGTGGGCGCCGTGCAGCGGCAGGAAGACGTCGTCGTAGCGGCCCCCGAGGCCCTGCAGGGCGATCACCTGACCGCCGACCGCGACCCGGCGGTCGGCGACGCCGAACTCCATGCCCTCGCGGGCGACGGTCGCGCCGACCTCGACCGCCCGGCGGATCAGCACCTCGGCGGCGGCGTTCTCCTGGATCGCGAGGATGGCGGTGGCGCCGGGCTTGATGATCCCGGCCTTCTCCGCGGCGATGGTGGCGACGTCCGGCCCGAGGTACTCGGTGTGGTCGAGCCCGATCGGGGTGACGACCGCGATGTCACCGTCGAGCACGTTGGTCGCGTCCCACGAACCGCCCAGCCCGACCTCGACGACCGCCGCCTCGACCGGGGTGTCGGCGAAGATCGCGTAGGCCATCGCCGTGAGCACCTCGAAGAACGTCATCTTCACGTCGTTCTGGGCGTCGACGATGTCGATGAGAGGCGCGATCTCGTCGTAGGTCTCGGCCAGGCGGATCCCGTCGACCGGTTCGCCGTCGACCACGATGCGCTCGGTCGTCGACTCGAGGTGCGGGCTGGTGTAGCGCCCGGTCCGCAGCTCCGACGTGCGGAGCAGCTCGTCGATCATCCGGGCGGTCGAGGTCTTGCCGTTGGTCCCGGTGATGTGGATCGAGCGGTAGGCGGTCTGCGGGTCGCCGAGCAGGTCGAGCAACGCGCGGATGCGGTCGAGCGACGGCGCGATCCGGCCCTCGCCCCACCGGTGCGAGAGCGCCTCGTCGACACGCGCGACCGCCGCACGGGCCTGCGTGGCCCGCGAGGAGTTGTCGTGGCCGTTGATCGCAGCCACCTCAGACCGCCCGCGTGATGCTGGTGGCGGTGAGAACGCCCACCGACAGGGACCCGCGCACGACCACGGGCATGTCGACCTGGAAGGTCTCGAAACCGCGGTATCGCTTGTACTGGGTCGTGGCCGTGGCGACCACCTTGTAGGACAGGCCGGTCGAGGCCACCTCCACCGTCATCGTGTTGTCGCCGATCGCGGTGATGACACCGGTGACCGTGACCGGTACGGCGATCGGCGCGGTGGGGCTGCTCGTCGCGGGGGCGCTGGTGGCGGGCAGGCTCGCCGCCCCGGAGCCCAGGGCCGGGACCTGGTCCGAGAGCGGCGTGCGGCCGCTGTCCCAGGTGAGGACGACGGCGAGCACGCCCACCACGAGGACCACCAGGGCGATGCCGACGGTGAGCAGGCCCAGGTGTCGGCGGCGCGCCCAGGACCGCTGCTTGCGGCGTCGGCGCTCCGGCTCACGCTCGGCGTCGACGACGGCGACGTCGCCCGCTTCTGGTTCTGACACGCGCCGATGATGCCTGATCGGCGTGCGCGACACTGCTGCGGTGCCCGTCGTCGAAGCCCGCGCCGTCGTCCCGGTGCCTCCGGACCTCGCGTTCGCGGTCTCCCAGACCCAGGCACCGGTGCGCTACCGCTGGGACCCGTTCGTGCGGTCCCAGCGCCTCGTCGACGCCGACCGACCGGGCAAGGGCGTCCGGACCCTCACCCGGCACCGGCTCGGTTTCTCGATGGTGAGCGAGTACGTCTCGTACGCGCCGCCCCGCAACGTCGGGATGAAGATGGTCCGTGGTCCGTGGTTCTTTGCCCGGTTCGGCGGGGGCTGGCAGTTCCTGCCCGGCCCGACCGCGGGCAGCACCGAGGCGGTCTGGCGGTACAACTTCGCGATCCGGCCGGCCTGGCTGGCGCCGCTGGCCGACCGGATCGGGGTGCTCGTGCTCGGCCGCGACATCCGCCGCCGGATCGCGGGGTACGCGCGCGGCTGCGAGGACGGCGTGGTGCTCGCCGCCGCCCGGGAGTCGCTCGCCCCCGGCCCGTGACACCGCGGACGACGAAGGCCCCGCGCCACCGGTCGGTGGGGTGGGGCCTCGGTCGGACGGAACGGATCAGGCGGACTTGTCGCGGCGCTCCCGCTTGTCCAGGGTGACCTCGCGGGGCACGAGGGTCGGGTAGACGTGGTCGAGGACCGTCTCGCGGGTGATGACGACCCGGGCGACGTCGTCACGCGACGGCACCTCGTACATCACCGACTGCAGGACCTCCTCCATGATCGCCCGCAGGCCACGCGCCCCGGTGCCGCGCATGGCGGCCTGGTCGGCGATGGCCTCGAGGGCGTCGGTGGAGAACTCCAACTCGACGTTGTCGAGCTCGAACAGCTTCTGGTACTGCTTCACGAGCGCGTTCTTGGGCTCGGTGAGGATCTGTACCAGGGTGTCGCGGTCGAGGTACTTCACCGAGGTCAGCACCGGCAGCCGGCCGATGAACTCCGGGATCAACCCGAACTTCTGCAGGTCCTCCGGGAGCACCTCGCCGAAGACGTCGCGCTCCTGGCGATCGAACTTGCTGTGCAGCTCGGCGCCGAACCCGACGCCCTTCTTGCCGATCCGGCCCTCGATGATCTGCTCGAGGCCCGCGAACGCCCCGCCGACGATGAACAGCACGTTGGTGGTGTCGATCTGGATGAACTCCTGGTGCGGGTGCTTGCGCCCGCCCTGCGGCGGCACCGACGCGGTGGTGCCCTCGAGGATCTTCAGCAGCGCCTGCTGGACGCCCTCGCCGGACACGTCGCGCGTGATCGACGGGTTCTCCGACTTGCGGGCGATCTTGTCGACCTCGTCGATGTAGA
>CAXUNA010000613.1:0-2719 GCA_964252095.1 uncultured Jatrophihabitans sp.
GTGCTGCACGCCGTGGCCGAGCGGTCACCGCCGCCGCTGATCGGGCCGGCCACGGCGGCGTCGTCCCGCCCGTCCTGCTCGGTCGCCACCACGCCGGACCCCACGCCGACGACACCGAGCACCCCCGAGGCGACCACGAGCGCCTTGTCCGTCCCGGCGAGCCGGTCCGCGAACGCGTCGATCACCGCCCGGTCGTCCGCGGCCGCCTCGGCGAACCGGCCCGCGAACGCGATGTCGTGCTTGAAGCCCAGGTGCACCACCGCATCGGCGGCGGCCGCGGCATCGCCCAGCCGCGCGAGGTCGTCGAGGGTCCCCGCGCGGACCTCGGCGCCCCGCGACCGGACGTGGTCCGCCGCGCCGTCGGATCGGGCCAGCCCGGAGACGGTGTGCCCGTGCGCGACGAGGTCCGGGACGAGCGCCGAGCCCACCCACCCGGACGCACCGGTGACGAAGACGTTCATGTGTTCCCCCTGTCGGATCGTGACGCCGCAATTATTGTTACGATCGTTCAAGGAATGCAAGTGAGAGGGTTCTCGACATGGCCGGCCGCCCCGTGGACCAGCAGCGTCGTGACGAGTTGCTCGACGCGGTGGTCGACTACGCGGTCGAACGGGGCCTCGCCGCGGTGACCTGGCGACCCGTCGCGGCGATGCTCGGCGTGACGCCGACGACGCTGGTCCACCGGTTCGGCAGCAAGGAGCAGATGCTGCAGGAGGTCCAGGCCCGGCTGCGCGAGCGCGTCCTCGTCGCGACCGCGGCGCCCGCCGACGCCCCGGACGTCGACCTCGCGAGCTACGGACGGCGGGTGTGGGAGCACACCTCGGACCCCGCCCGCGAGGGCGAGTTCCGGCTGCTGTTCGCGGTCTACGGACAGGCCCTGCAGGCGCCGGACGTGTTCGCCGACTTCCTCGACCACGTGGTCGCCGAACCGCTGCGGGCGTTCACGGCCGGCGACCCCGACCGGACGCGGGACGCGACCCTGCTCCTCGCGGTGCTGCGTGGCCTGCTGCTCGACCTGCTCACGACGGGCGACCGCGCGCGGATCGACGCGGCCGCGGTGGCGTTCTTCGCGACGACGGGAGGCGTCAGCCCTTCGGGTCCTCGCCCACCAGGCCGTCGACCGACTCGCGGATGAGGTCGGCGTGGCCGACGTGCCGCGCGTACTCCTCGACGAGATCGAGCAGGATCCGCCGCAGGTTCGGCGATTCGCCGTTCGACGACACGTAGGCACCGACGTGGTCCATGCCGCCCGCGGCCAACGCCTCGGCGGTGATCGTCCGGGATCTGTCGACCGCGGCCGACCACAGCGCCATCAGCTCCGCGGGGGAGTCCTGGGCCGCCGACGTCCACTCCCAGTCCGGCTCGGCCTCCCAGTCGACGGCGTCCCAGGGCGGGCCGGGCGGCCGGTCGAACAGCAGCTTGGCGAAGTGGTGCTCCTCGACCAGCGCGAGGTGCTTGAGCAGCCCGCCGAGGGTGATGGTCGACGGCCCGAGCCGCGCGGTGAGCCCGGCCGCGTCGAGCCCGCCGCACTTCCACGCGATGTAGGAACGTACGCGCTCGAGCTCGCCGACCACGGCCGCCTGCTCGTCGCCGGCGATGGGAGGTTCGGTCTCTGCCATACCTCCGCACCGTAGGGCCGACCCCCGACGACGGTCACGCCTCCCACTGGTGCCACGCGGTCAGCAACCCGGCGTTCACCACGACCAGCACCGCGAACACGACTGCCCACACCGGTGCTCCTGCCACCAGCAGCAGCACCGCCGCCACCGCGAACACCAGCAGTTCCAGGGGGATCCGGGTCCGCGCGGGCAACCGGTGGGTCGACTTCGGCGCGTTCCACCGCCCCCACACGAGGATCGCGAGCAGCGGGAACAGCACCGCGAGGACGACGGCCCACACTCCGGCGCCGATCGCCGCGCCCGCGTACGCCAGACCGGCGAAGCACGCGAGCTCCAGCAGGAACTTCAGGCCGAGGTTCGCCGCGCGCATACGGGTGATCCTGTCACCCGATCCGGGCGATCCGTTCCCCGATCGCGGCGAGGGCGTCGCGTAGTTCCGGGGGCTCGTGCACGGCCAGGTCGGCGTCGAGGGCCAGGAACCGCAACGCCGCCACCGTCAGGTCGTGGGCGCCGGAGCGGACCAGGCAGTGGCCGGCGTCGACCGGCTCGACGTCGGCGGCGAGGACACCGAAGGCCTCGACCACGACGGCCGCGGGCGCCGCCACCGTCACCACGCACCGGTACCGGTAGACGTTCGACTGCACGCCCCGCAGCACGAACGACACCGCGTCGGGCTGGGGATCGGGACGAGGGGAGAACGCCGGCCCGACCGGGATGCGCGGCGTCAACCGGTCGAGCCGGTGGTTGCGCCAGGCGTCGCGCTCGACGTCCCACGCCAGCAGGTACCAGCGCGTCCCGGTGTGCACGATCCGCTGCGGCTCGAGGGTGCGGCGCGTCGTCTCGCCCGCGTGGTCCCGGTAGTCGACCCGCAGCGTCCGGTGGTCGCGCACGGCCGCGGCGACGGAGGTGAGCACCTCCGGATCCAGCTGGGGTCCGCGCGCGGGCGGGGTGGACACCGCGCCGGCGATCGTCCGGGCCCGGTGAACGAGCCGCTGCGGCATCACCTGGTCGAGCTTGGCCAGCGCGCGCAGGGCGGCGTCGTCGACACCGGCGAGACCGACCGACGTCGCGCCGCACGGTGCGGGTGGTGACCGCGAGCC
>CAXUNA010000614.1:0-2688 GCA_964252095.1 uncultured Jatrophihabitans sp.
GGGCGTCATCTCGATGACGCCCCAGTTCGACTGCTACTCGGGATCGATCGTCGCGGACAAGCCGTCGTTGTACCAGAACGGGCAGACCGTCACCTGGCAGCCGGAGGTCGACGTCTGGCGCAACGGGACCTGGCAGATCGCCGCCTGGGGACGGCAGCAGACCACCACGGCGACGACGTTCGGTGCGCTCGCGTGGTCCCAGCAGTCGTTCACCGCCACGCACGGGCTCTACTTCGCGGTCGTGGACTGGTTCTACACCTCGGCCAACGGCTGGGTCCACGCGCAGGCGGCCTCGGCCATGGGCGGCGCGCCGATCAACAGTGCGGTGTGCCGGGTCTCCTGAGGACGGTCCGGCGAACGCCGGACGAACGACCTGTACACGACCAGGAAGAAGTGTCACGCTCCACCACGTTCTGATCACCCCCAGGAGGACACCGTGCGACAGCTCCGGCGCAGGACGAACAGTGCTCTCGCGGCCGTTGCCGCCGCGGCCGCCATGCTGGCGATCCTGCCGGCCCAGCAGGCGGTCGCGGCCGGCCCGACCTTCTGCGGACTGACCGGCTTCGCGGCGGCCAACAGCTACGTCTGGACCGGCGCGGCGCACGACGGCAGCTGGCAGACCGCCGGCAACTGGACGGTCGGCGGGGTCGCGGCGACCGCGCCGCCCGGCGGGCCGTACGACGCGGGGGGGCGCCGGAAGCTGGACGTTCCGTCGCGCGACGTCGACTACGTCTGCATCGGGCAGGAGCCGGGCGGAGCCGCCGCGCACGTGACGCTGGGCGGTCCGCTCGACGCCAACGGGGTGCCGACGCTCTACGCGGGCGCAGCCGTCGCGGCGCTCGACCTCGGCCAGGGCGCCGATCTCACGGTCAGCGGCAACTCCCGCTTGTGGCTGAACGGACCGGCGACGGCGGCGCGGGCCTCGGACGTCCGGTTCGGCAGCACGCTCCACCTGCAGGCCGCGACCCTCGGCGGCGTCGGGACGCTCGACGTAGCAGGTGTCCTCGAGGCGGCGTCGGACCAGTACTACCCGGTCACGATCACGACCCGGTGGTGCGACGTCGGTGACCCCGGCTGTTCCGGACCGCCGCCCACCAAGGGTCACATCGTGGTGGCGGCGGGTGGTCAGTTCCTCGTCGACGGCACCGCCGTGGGCACGGCCACGGCGGGCATCAACCTCGAGGACAAGCGGGTCGTCGACAACTCCGGCGTGGTCCGCATCGCGAACGAGGGGTACATCGCGGCCGACGACGGCACGGTGATCGAGAACCGTCAGACCGGCACGATCGACATCACGAACAACTTCGGGGTCTACCAGGGCCGTTCGCGCTACGGCGCCGGCCTCACGGTGCTGGACAACGACGGGGCGGTGAGCAAGACCGCCGGCGCCGCGACCAGTGTCGTCGCGAGCGACTACCACCAGCTCGCGCACGGCACCGTCGCCGTGGGTACGGGCACGCTGACCGTGGACCGGTCCTCCACCAGCGCGGCCGTGGTCCTCCCCGCGGCGACCGTCAGCTCGGGCGGGACCTACGGGCTCGGGAGCTGCTCGCCCGTCCACGCCGCGGGAACGGCCCCGAACCCCAGCGGCTGCGACACGTTCACCGTCGACCCCGGCAGCCCGCAGGCGGCCTCGGCGACGCTCAGTACGTCGTCCGCGGGGTCGCTGGTGCGGGTCGGGACGCAGACCACCGGACTGCCAGCCGGTGCGATCGGTCAGGCCGTCCAGTTCACGACGCCGTCGTCCCACCCGACACGGACCAACCCGAACATCTTCGTGATGCTCTACGACAGCACCCTGGTGTCGGCGAGCAAGTTCCTCACGCTGACGATGAAGCGGGCGGAGGACGGCAGCACCACCTTCGTCACCATCGCGAACTGTCCGGCCAGCGGCCTGCCACCCGCCGGTGGCAGCTGTGTCGACCGGCGCGGCATCGCCGGGGTCAGCAGCTCGTTCACGGGGAACACCGCCCGCATCGTCATCCGCACCATGCAGAACAGCCGGTGGGTCGGGGTCTGATCCCCGTCGTCGGGCGCGGCGGGGTCAGACCGCGACCCGCGACTCCACGGGCCGGCTCGCGAGCGTCACGGCGGCGGCGAGGTCCAGGGCCGCGCCCCGTCGGTACTCGCGGTCGAACGCGTCGTCGCCGAGCAGGGCGCGGCACTCCGCCCGCCGGGTCGCGAGGTCCTGTTCGACGTTCGGGTTCACCGGCACCAGGGCCGGCTGGAGCGCGTCCCCGGCGCCGAACAGCTGCGCGCCACGGGTGGCGTCGGCCTGCAGCGTCGCGGCTGCCGCGTGCACGCGCAGGCACAGCGCGAGCGCGGCGGGTTGTCCGACGTCGAGCGACCGGTGCAGGGCTTCGTCGAGGAACCCCGCCGCGCGTTCGGGTTCCCGGTCGGCCACCGCGATGCGTCCGAGCATGATCAGGGCGTCGCGGGACTCCGGCCGGCTGTGGCCGTCGGACAGCTCGAACGCCTCGCGGCCCAGCGCATCGGCCGTCGGGTAGTCGCCGTCGTCGAACGCGATCTCGCCCAGCACGGTCAGGGTGTCCGCGATCCGGACCCGGTCGCCCGACGCCCGGGCGAGGACGAGGCGCTGGCCGTAGAGCGCCTTCTCCCGCACGAAGTCCCCGCGCCGGGCGGCCGCGATCGCGAGGATCGACCGGCCCACGACGCGGGCCACGTAGC
>CAXUNA010000615.1:0-2684 GCA_964252095.1 uncultured Jatrophihabitans sp.
CTGCAGTGCGGTCCGCCGCGCCGGGGGGGCTATGGGCGCCGCGGGCCGGGTGTCGCCCGGGGTGTCGGTCGCGGTGTTGGTCGGGGTGCTCACGTCAGGGCCGCCCGCCGGGCCCGGACGCCGCGCACGGTCCGGACCACCTGCGCCACGTAGAGCACTCCCGCCCACAGGTACAGGGCGACGCCCCAGATCGTGAACGCCCACGCGATCGGCCAGGCGATGCTGGCGGCGACCCCCGTGCCCCCGCTGTGGTCGTGGTACGAGCCGAGCAGCAGAAACGGGAACGCGTACAGCAGTGCGAACGTCGCGGCCTTGCCGAGGTAGTTGACCGGCAGCGGGCCGACGCCGTAGCCGCGCAGGACGAGCAGCAGCAGGCCGAGCACGACGTCGCGGCCGACGATGAGGGCCGCGAGCCACCACGGGATGACGTCGCGGACCACCAGGCCCACGAGCGTCGCGAGGATGTAGAGCCGGTCGGCCGACGGGTCCAGCAGTTCGCCGAGCCGGCTGTACTGGCCGAGTTTGCGGGCGAGCACACCGTCGAGCCAGTCGGTGAAACCGGAGACGGCGAGCACGACGATCGCCAGCACGTCGCCGGTGCCGCTGCGCACCCCGAGCAGCAGCCAGAGGAACAGCGGCACACCCAGCAGCCGCAGGAACGAGATGAGGTTGGGGACCGTCCACACCCGGCCGAGGCCGTCGGGGAACAACGTGCCGTGTGACGCCGACATCTCGGGTCCCTGCGTCACCTGGCGGTGGGCGGTCGTCCGGCGGTGTGCACACGCAGATGCTAGCGAGGCGGGCCCGCGCGGCGTCCTGAGCCCGGAACCGACGAAGCCCTGGTGGGAGTTGCCTCCCACCAGGGCTTGCTGTCGGGCTGACAGGATTTGAACCTGCGACCCCTTGACCCCCAGTCAAGTGCGCTACCAAGCTGCGCCACAGCCCGTCGCGGTGCTGTCGTTCCCGTGCCGGGACCGCTGCACCCGCGAGCGCCCGCCACCTTAGCGGACGGGGTCAGCGGCTCCCGCCGTCGCGTCCGCCGCGGGCACCCTTCTCGCGTACCCGCACCGACACCCGCACCGGCGTGCCGGTGAAGCCGAAGTCCTCGCGCAGCCGTCGTTCGACGAACCGGCGGTAGCCCGCCTCGAGGAAGCCACTCGTGAACAGCACGAATGTCGGCGGCCGGGTGGTCGCCTGGGTCGCGAACAGCACCTTGGGTGCCTTGCCGCCGCGGGCGGGCGGCGGGGTGGCGTTGACCAGCTCCCGCAGCCAGGTGTTGAGCGGGCCGGTGGGGATCCGACGGCCCCACGAGTCGAGGGCGGTGCGCATCGCCGGAGCGAGTCGGTCGACCCCGCGGCCGGTCTTGGCCGAGATGTTCACCCGGGCCGCCCACGCCACGCGGGCGAGGTCGCGGTCGATCTCCCGGTCGAGGTCGTAGCGGCGGTCCTCGTCCATGAGGTCCCACTTGTTGAGGGCGATGACCAGCGCCCGCCCGGCGTCGACCACCTGGTTGATCACCCGCTGGTCCTGCTCGGACAGCGAGTCCGACGCGTCGAGCAGCACGACGGCCACCTCGGCGGAGTCGATGGCGGCGGCGGTGCGCAGGCTCGCGTAGTACTCCATGCCGCCCGCCTGGTGCACCCGGCGCCGCAGCCCCGCGGTGTCGACGAACCGCCACGGCTCGCCGCCGACCTCGACGATCGAGTCGACGGGATCGACCGTGGTGCCGGCGACGTCGTCGACCACCGAGCGGGTCTCCCCCGCGAGCTTGTTGAGCAGGCTGGACTTGCCGACGTTCGGCCGGCCCACCAACGCGACCCGGCGCGGGCCGGTCTCCCCCTCGGTCATCACCGGCGCCTCGGGCAGGTGCGAGAGGACGACGTCGAGCAGGTCGCCGGAGCCGCGGCCGTGCAACCCGCTCACCGGGTACGGCTCGCCGAGCCCGAGTGACCAGAGGGCGGCGGCGTCGGCCTCACCCCGCTCGTCGTCGACCTTGGTGACGGCGAGGACGACCGGCGCCTTGCCGCGACGCAGCGTGCGGGCGACCTGCTCGTCGGCGTCGGTGGCACCGACCCGGCCGTCGACCACGAACAGCACGACGTCGGCGGTCTCGGCTGCGTACTGGGCCTGGGCGGTGACGTGGGCCGCCAACGTCGGGGCGAGGACGGTTTCCCGGGGCCCGCGTTCGATCTCCCAGCCGCCGGTGTCGACCAGCAGGAAGGACCGGCCGTTCCAGTCGGCGTCGTAGGCGATGCGGTCGCGGGTGACGCCGGGGATGTCCTGCACCACGGCTTCGCGGCGGCCGAGGACGCGGTTGACCAGCGTCGACTTGCCGACGTTGGGGCGGCCGACGACCGCGACGACCGGCAACGTGGCCGGGAACGCCTCGTCACCGCCGTCGGGGTCGACGGGTCCGGCACCCGGGGGCGGGGCGTCGGTCGGGTCGGTCACTGCTGTCCTCCGGTCGGGCGGTGTCACGTGGATCGGGTCGGGTCGGTGTCCGCGACGAGGTCCGCGAGCACCGCCCGCACGCGCTCGCCCTCCGCGCGGAAGACCCGGCGGGGCAACGGCGTGCGTCCAGGCCATGGTGTCACGGTGAGCGCCGGGCCCACCGACACGCGCACCGACGGGCGGTGCCGACCGGTCCGGTGGGGATCACGCGGCCCGCGAAGGCGTCGAGGATG